>NZ_JACKZU010000063.1:0-26939 GCF_014222165.1 Nostoc sp. 2RC | reverse complement strand
CCCCATCTCCCCAATCACCAATCCCCAAAATCCCCAATCCCCAATATGGTCAGTGAAGTTAAAACAGTTTCCGGGCGCGGTATACCTTTAGTGGGCAATGATATAGATACCGATCGCATTATTCCTGCCCGCTATTTGAAAGCCATTACCTTTGATGGGTTAGGCGAAGGCGCGTTTATTGATGACCGCAAAGCATTAAACGGCGAACATCCCTTTGACCAACCCCAATATCAAGGGGCGAAGGTTTTAATTGTGAATAGAAATTTTGGTTGTGGTTCTTCACGGGAACACGCACCGCAAGCGATCGCTAAATGGGGAATTCAAGCTTTAATAGGTGAAAGTTTTGCCGAAATCTTTTTTGGTAACTGTGTGGCAATGGGTATACCTTGTGTCACAGCCGATGCTGCTAATGTCAAACAATTGCAAGAATTAGTCGCAGCTAATCCCCAAGCAAATGTCACAGTGAATTTAGAAACTTTGCAAGTGCAAATTGGCGATTACAATACGCCGATTTTTATTAGTGAAGGTACAAGAAGCGCCTTTATTGCTGGTACTTGGGATGCTTGCGGTCAATTAGTAGCAAATGCCGACCAAGTTCGGGCAACTGCGGCAAAATTACCTTACATCGGTTGGGGAAATTTAGCTGCAAGTTAATTTAGGGAACTCCAAAAAATACGTTGACTGTTAACCGTCAACAGTCAACAGTCAACAATCAACTAATAGCAATAAAGTCTAATCTCCAGTGTTTTGTTGACAATTTGTATTAGAGTCCAAATCCTGACATTCTTTGCTTTCTAACAATTGCCTGACTGTAATACCAGGTTGACAACTCATCAAAGTTCCTGCCAATGCAGCCAAGGTCATTACAGTAGCTATTCCCAATAAAGTAGCTTGTTTTAAAGGTTTAATTGTCCTGATTAAATTTTCTATACCAGTACCGCTACCAAGAACTTCAATTGGCTTGAGTGCTTCTAAAGCAACACTGGCATTAGCATAGCGGCGTTTGCGATTGCGTTCCACCATTTTTGTTAACCACGACTCAAAACGCGGACTGATTTGAGGAACTAATTTGTGAAAATTAAAACGGTAATCATCATTAATTAGTTTACCAATATCAATGGAACGAGTATTACTCAATAAGCAAATTAATGTTGCTCCCAAACTATATAAGTCTGATGCTTCTGTGAGAGGATGACCAAATTGTTCTTCTGGTGGCATGAAGCCTGGAGTTCCTGTGACAAAGCTACTAAGAGCTATTTTTGTATCCTGAATTCTAGCCAAACCAAAATCAACTAAGTAAGCATTTAATTGCTCATCAATTAAAATATTCTCTGGTTTAATATCCCGATGAATAATTGGCGGAATTTGCTTTTGCAGATAAACCAAAATTTCTAAGATTGATATTGCAATTTGCTTAATTTGTTCTGGATAAAAGCTACGTTTTTCACCTAAGGATGGGGCATTTTTATATTCTTGAATCATATAAAAAAACCCTGGAATTTCAAAGGAATCTATATAACGAGGTATGCGGGAATGATTCAGTTGTTGCAAGATTTCAATTTCCCGTTCATATACTTTCACACCAGACCAATCCGCAATTGCACTGGCTAAACGAAATTCTTTAATTACTACTTGGCGATCGCAATTCAGGACACTCGCTAAGTAAGTAATGCGTCCTCCTTCTGTGTTGCGTCCTAGTTCTCTAATAACTTGATAACCTTGTTGGGAAAAATCTGGATGGTGACTCAAGGGAATTTCCCCTTTATCTCCATTACGCACATCAAGCTCCATTATATCCACCACATGAGTTTGATTTTGTCAAGGTGTAATTCAAAATAAAGAGCGACTCACCCAGATTGTTAACCGTATTTCCAACTTACTCGCCCGAAAGCACATAAACACAAATTAATGCCCTTATTTCCCTAACACCAGCTACCTCAACTTTGGCAAAGTTGGGTAGTGGCTTGTTTATGCGCCAAATTGTCAAATTTGCCCCAACCATTGGGCAATGTGGGCGTTAACAATATCCGGAACTTCATCGTGGGGACAATGACCGGCATTGGGAATGGGCACTATTTTGATGTCTTTGCCATTCTCACGTGCCTTTTCGTAAATCTTGGCCCCAGTAATTGGCGTCCAGGGATCGTCAGCACCCCAAATTACCAATAGAGGACGTTCGACTTTGGGCAATAGTTCCTCTGGACTGGGGCCGGGAGGTGCTGTGAGAATCGAGGCGAAAACTTGTTGCGCTCCAGGATCGCAAGAGGGAGTATAAAGTAAATCCACTAATTCATCGGTGACTGCTTGGCGATCGCGGTAAACTTGGTAAAGAGTGCGGCGAATTTGGGATTTTTGGCGGATGCGATTGTAAACAAATTTGCCTGTAATTGGCGATCGCACAACCCGATTAAAAGCCGCCATTACAATCCTTAGCGGCGGATTCAATTCGTGGGGACGATGACTCAAGCCACCCGCAGAGTTGATTAAAACACCGCCAGCAGCAATTTCTGGATGTTCTACCAGTACTATCAAACTCAAAAGTGCGCCGATGGAGTTGCCAATAAATACAGCTGGTTGCTGGATGTGTGCTGTGCAAAAATCTTTCAGCAGTTCCACCCAAACTTCCACACTGTAATCAATGGCTGCTTTATCCGAACCACCAAAACCCAAAAGATCCAAAGCAAAAACTTGGTAGCCAGCATTCGCCAAAACTGGGATGTTTTTGCGCCAGTGACCAATGGAAGCACCAAAGCCATGAACCAGTACTAAAGGGCGTCCCGTACCCATAACGGTATACTGAATTTTATAGCCCTGCCAAGTCCAAAAGAATTTTTGAATGCTGGTAGCTGTTGTTATCTGCTGTGTAGTTCCAGTCATTATAAAGATTTATAAACTCTGTTAAATATAGTAATGTTCTCTGGCGTCATATCTTGCGCCTCGGCATAGAATTTGTGGGTAAAAGGCAAGGGGTAAGAGGTAATAGGCAATAGGCAATAGTTAACAGGTTGAGGGTAGGCTTATAGAAAATTGAAGTGTATGGAATTTTTTTTTAGGCAATTAATAGGAATTCTAATATAGCAATCTTATTTGATTTTTGTAAAACTAGGCAGAACTCAAAACCTTTTTTTACTATTGTCTTTTGCCTTTTGCCTACATAAATAATTGATATGTTAGTTTCATCTATTACCAGGGATTAATAAGTTAGGGATACTAAATACCCCTTTGACTTTTTAGACGAATGGTAGTGTGAGATGAAAAATACAAATAATGGTAACTTTGGTCATTTGAGGAAATTTTTTCTTGCTGCAACTTCTGTAGCAATTTTTTCGCCAATAGTTTCTGCTTACGCAACTTCAGGGTTTTCTACCATCGTCGCCCAAATCCCTAATAATTCCACAGAACAACAAACTTTAGCTCATAATGAATTAGAAACAAGCAGTAGTATTACTACTATTCAACAACAAACTGTAACTAAACAAAGCCGGACTCAAGTAAATAATAGTAGGGTTGCAGTCAAAGGAAAAAAAACAGGTTTTAGTCTGGCAATTTGGGAACCATCCGGTCATTTATCAGAAGTCATTGCCCGCGTTTCTATTAAAAGTAAACAGAATAATAGCTTTTTAAAAGAACGATTTTTGGGTGATTATAAATACAAGATTCAGCAAAAAGCGAAATTTGTTAATGGATTAAAAGCAAGCGATCGCATTGTGGTGCGATTATACGATGTACAAAACCGCTTTATTGGCTACAGCGAATTTGAATGTTTATCAGCAAACACCGCAGTTAACTTGATTTTGTCTGCTAAACCGGCGGAATATCGAGTCATTCGCACTGTTTATGGTATCGATGCTAACCGAGATGGCATCATTGACGCAGGTACTACCACCTACGACTATTTCACCCAAATCAGCAATCAAAGGGTTACTTTTCTTAGCGGTTCCCAAACTTTCCAAGCTAATCACTTCCAAGTACAAGGTTTATCTCCAGTTAAAGCCAACAGCGTTTATCCTGTATCTTTTACCCAAGGTGAATTCGCTTTAGTCCGTCAGTCTTCCTTCACTATTTTTAATTTTGAATTGGCACGGGCTTTACAAGCTATTCCTGGTAGTTTAGTGCAGGTGACTGAAGTCAGCGATAACTCTAGCTACAATGTCAGCCAATTACTAATGAATTATCGCCAAATCGGCATATCTCGCAACCTGCAAGTTGAATTTTCGGATGTTTCCACAAATTATTGGGCTAGAAATTTTATTGCTGAATTGGCAGCAATGAAAATTATCGAAGGTTTTCCCGATGGAACTTTCCGCCCAGATGCACCGGTCACTCGTGCCCAATTTGCGGCAATGCTGCAAAAAGCCTTTACAAAAGGCAAAATTCGCCCAGCAATAGCTTTTCAGGATGTCTCCAGTGGATACTGGGCTTACAATGCCATTAGAAATGTTTACCAAATGGGCTTTTTAAATGGTGTAATTGGCAGTGATTTCAACCCTACTCAAAACCTTTCTCGCCTAGACATTTTAGTAGCTTTAGCACAGGGTTTAAATTATCAAGCCAGCGATTCCACGGATACAATTTTATCTGTTTACAACGATGCAACTAACATCAGTAGCGAACATCGCAGTCTGATTGCTGCCCTTACACAACGCGGTATAGTTGTTAATTATCCCAACGTGAATTTATTGAACGCCGAACGCATAGCAACTCGGTCAGAAGTTTCTGCTTTGCTATATCAAGCACTTTACAGCACTGGCAAGGTAGCAAATATCTCCTCACAATACGTTGTGGGACAACAACGGTAATTAGGTAATCTTATGGTGGTAAGGGAGTAGTGGTGTCTCTTGCTTGCTCAACTGTAAATTGAACTACCTGACCATAGGAAATTTCCAATGTATGGCCATCTGGGTCTCGCAGGTAAGCCCAGTAACCAACTGGGGGGCCGGAGTCATTTGGCCCATTCAACAGTACTTTCTCTGTGCGTGCTTCATTGCACAGGCGATCGATGTCTTCCCGATTTTGATAAGCTACTCCAAGATGGGATTGTGGTAACAGTGCGCCTTCCACTTGAGTTGATTGAATTAAGACAATCACAAAAGGTCTGGTAAGGTCGCTAATCCAAGCAACATCTGATTGAATCGCTTCATCGATACGACGGTGGACAACGGTCATTTGGGCATATTTTTGATAAAATGCGATACTTGCGTCCACATCCCTAACTGCAAGGGCTATGTGAGTAAAACCAACGTCAGACATGATACAAATTCAAAATTAGGAAACTTGGGGATTCTAGTTTTCTGAGGCGCAAACCAAGAAATTCTATTGTTGTCCAACAGTGTGAAAAGTTCCACGATGGAAGCTAACACGATTGATAATAAAGATAGGCGTTATCTTCATAAAAATTTATGTTCTTAACTTGGTTTGACAGCAATAGTTGGCTGCTGGAAATTGGCGAAAAACGGATATTAATCGACCCTTGGCTAGTTGATTCGTTAATTTTCAGTAATTTGGATTGGTTATTTAAAGGGCAGCGATCGCAAAATCGCCCCATACCTGAGAATATTGATTTAATTCTCCTATCTCAAGGTTTAGAAGACCATTCTCATCCACCAACACTCAAGCAGCTTGACCGCAATATCAAAGTTGTAGCTTCTCCCAATGCAGCCAAGGTGGTACACAAACTAGGTTACACCAAGGTAACCACCCTCGCTCATGGTGAAACTTTCACTTTAGATCGTCAAATTGAAATCAAAGCTTTTCCTGGTTCGCCCATCGGCCCCACTTTAGTAGAAAATAGTTATCTCCTCAAAGAATTGGAAAGTGGTTTAACTTTATACTATGAGCCTCACGGTTATCATTCTCCAGAAGTGAAGCAAGCTGCACCTATCGATGTAGTGGTTACACCGTTTATTGACATGACATTACCGTTGCTTGGGCCAATTATCAAAGGAAAAAATAGTGCTTTAGATATCGTAAAATCCTTACAGCCTCAAGTAATATTACCCACAGCAGCAGGCGGTGATGTGATATTTGAGGGATTGCTGATGAAATTGATACAGACTAAAGGAAGTGCTGCGGAATTTCGTTCGCTATTAGAGAAAAACAATCTTTCCACACGGGTGATGGAACCGACACCAGGCGATCGCTTTCAAGTACCATTGGAAAAGCGAGCATTAGCAATTTAAATTTGATTTTTGAAATATACGTAGTGGACTGTCTAGCCTAAAATAGTGCATTAGTAAACTATTGTGGGGTGGGCATCCTGCCCGCCCGGACGGGTGAGGATACCCATCCCACAATAAATTTTATTGCAACATTTAAGGCTTTGGTGCGTTCCTGAGATTTTTTCATAAATCAAATCGGATTCCTATAGCAATTTTCGATTTTGCAAAAAGTTTGTAGACGCTTTGCCGCAAAACGAATTTCAAATTGTAGATTAAAAGCATTTGCACAATTTTTTATCTCAATTTACTATTAAATACAATTCAAAAAAAATCCTCAGTTATATTTGAACATCATGGCTTATGAAAACTCTATTTTTTATCCTTACATTATTCTGATTCCTGAATTCTGAATTCTCAATTCTCTTTATTTATATTATGTTGCACGTAAATTTCTCTGATAGGAAAGGGAATTGTAATTCCTGCTTCTTGATAGCGTTTGTGTAATTTTTTAATAAATATATGTTTGCCAATTCGCTGGTCAAAAAATTCGCTAACTCGCATATAAAGGGTGAAGTCTATACTAAAATCCCCAAAGGTGTGAAATCTGATATATGGTTCATTGGCAATTAATTTCGGTGCGATTTCTTGCATAACTTCTTTGGCGACTTCTACAGTTACTTTTTCCACTTCTTCTAAATCGCTATCATAACTAACACCAACATTCATGGTTAAGGTTATTTCCTTGGCGGGTAAATGATAGTTAGTAAAAATTGCCGATGCTAACTTAGAATTTGGCACAATTACCACATTATTAGAAACTTCTTTGATTGTCGTATTGCGCCATGTGATATCTGTAACGTAGCCTTCTTGTCCACCATCTAATTTTACATAATCTCCAGTTCTAACTTGTTTGGAAATAATTAAATAAAACCCGGCAAATAAATTCGCTAAAGTGTCTTGAAGTGCCAAACCAACAGCTAAACCACCAATACCTAAAGTTGTCAGTATTGGCGTAATTTTAACACCGACAGTTTGCAATAAAATTAATGTTCCTAAAGCCAAAACAACAGCTTTAGCAACATTGGAAACTAGTGAAGTGGGAACTCCTTCTGTTCTTTGAATCAATAACTTTACAAAACCAGCAGTTAGCCTTGCTAAGACTAAAGTCACTGAATACAGAAATGCAACAGTGAGAATTTTTTGCAGGACATTGATAATATCTGGTCTGAGGGGAGAACTGAGAACTGCCCAAAAAAAACCAGCAATCACAAACCAAATAAAAGTCATGCGATGCAGGGCATGAAATATAATATTTCCCCCTGCTATGCGTTTTTTAATAACGAATTTTTCCAGCTTTCTAAAAATCAGTTTTTCTCCAATTATTCCAGCTAGCACGCCAGCTACAATAAAGCCCAGTGGCAAAATCCATTGCATGATATCCATTTGCATTTGTTTTTTGTAATTATTGTTAAATTTAACTTGACAAATTTGAGATTATTTTGGCTAATACCAAACTAACTATTGAATTGTACCTGCCATTGGTAGATGTTCTCCAAGGCTGTTATCCTGTTGCCTGATGATTTTCATAAGTGCTGGGTAAGTGCTGTTTGGTTGCATTGAAACCACTTTTGCATGAATTTTGTCAGGCAAAAAGAATCTGATGATTGATTACTAAACAATCTCTAGGTGTATTTGGCACTGGACTATGGTTCAAAATTAATAACATGGACTTGCCAATTATTTATCACCCAGATTACGTTGTCCCGTTGCCTGAAGGCCATCGCTTCCCGATGTCCAAATTTCGGCAACTCTACGAATTGCTATTAGCTGACGGTGTAGCAAATCAAGAACAATTTCATACACCTGAACGCCCGCAAACAAAGTTAATAGAATTAGTTCACACTCCAAACTACGTCCAAGCTTATTGTCAAGGAACCCTAGAACCCAAAGCACAGCGTCGCATTGGCTTACCTTGGAGTCCAGCGCTGGCCAATCGTACTTGTGTAGCGGTTGGTGGTACAATACTGACTGCTAAGCTGGCACTGAGTCAGGGTTTAGCTTGTAATACGGCTGGTGGAACTCATCATGCTTTTCCCAGTTATGGATCTGGTTTTTGTATTTTCAACGATTTAGCGATCGCTTGTCGCGTTTTACAAAAACTCGGACTCGTGCAAAAAATCCTCATTGTAGATTTGGACGTTCATCAAGGAGACGGCACTGCTTTTATCTTCCAAGACGATGACAGTGTTTTTACTTTCTCCATGCATTGCGAAGTTAATTTTCCTGGTACTAAACAAACCAGCGATTTAGATATTCCTTTACCAGTGGGAATGGAAGATGATGCTTATTTGCAGACATTGGCGAGTTACCTACCAGATTTATTATCTCAAGTCAAGCCAGATATAGTATTTTATGATGCTGGTGTAGATCCTCATGTAGGCGATCGTTTGGGAAAATTAGCTTTAACAGATGCTGGCATTTTTCGTCGAGAAATGCAGGTTTTAAGTACTTGTGTAAGCGCTGGTTATCCCGTGGCCTGCGTTATTGGTGGCGGTTATGCTGATGATATGAAATCCCTCGTTTGGCGGCACTCTTTGTTGCATCGTGCTGCAAGTCAAGTTTATCAACAATACAAACTATAGTCATTTAGTGAGCAATACTAAGCAAAATTGTCAAGTTTTAAAACCCACAGGAACGCAAAGTAAACGCATACCGCCGTTAGGCGTTCCCGCAGGGTAGGTACGCAGAGTATTTCTCAATTTAATTCCTAGGGAATTGAACTAAAATCAACTTTGCGCTACTCTGCGCTTACCTCTGCGCCCCTTTGCGTTTAAATTTAAACCCTATTTTGTCAGCAAAGGCAGTACTGGATGAACAAAGTCAAAGTGAGAATCTACGAACTAGCAAAAGAATTAAATTTAGATAGTAAAAAACTCTTAGCCATTTGCGAAAAGCTGAAAATTGTAGCCAAAAATCATACAAGTTCAATTTTAGAATCTGACGCCGAACGCATTCGTCTTGCGATAAATAAACTCACGGCAAAATCCGCAAAAACTAAAATATCTTCTGAAGATTGGGGTTATACATTCGTAGGTTCCACAATTGATAGACTTATCCGCAACCTCGAAGGAGAAAGCGCCCTCCAAGCATATCCTGAATTTCGGGAACGACGCGAACGCGCCAACGAATTAATGTTTGAATGCGTCGGCAAAAAACCTTGTCTATTTTATGTACGTCGTAAAGGTGCAGGTAAAGAACCAAAAGAAGAAATTTGGGATTTAACAATCGCCACAGATACAGATAATTTTCAATTACCTGCAAAACTTGAGAAGCTGAAAAAAACCTTGGGATTTACAGTTGCTGTTCAAAAGGATGGACGCGACGGTTTAAAAATACTTTCGGCTCAATTATTACAATTATCGCGGGGAAATGCTGATAGCTATTCTGTAGCTTGTCCCTTACGTTTGTTACCCAATCATCAGCATCATCTCGACATTCCACCAGCAACATTGACACGCATAGCAGCCGCGCCAATTTGTGGCGATTATGTACCCACAGAAGACCAGCTAAAAGCTTGGAAAGCGTTTTTACAAATTGAAGAAAAAATAGCTAAAGCACGCCAATTTTGTGTACGTTATCTACGTCATAACTATAACTTCAAAAGGCGGATTGATTTAGAAATTGATGTCACTTCCGCTACCCTTGATGGCTTTTATCAAAATACTCTGGAATTAGAAAATTTTTGGCAACGAGTCAAACAAGCAAAAAACGAAGATTTAAAACTTTTTGAAACTGCTCCCATTGGCAAAAATTGGCTGAGTGGTCGTCAATTAGGGACTATTGAAGAAATAGATCCCAACCGTTGCATTATCAGTGTAAGATTAGAACGTGACTTGGCTGAATATATGGCCACAGAACGTTATCAGTTGCCGGCTAGCGGGTTTTTGTGTTTTGAAGCAGTTGGTGATATTCAGCAAATTCAACGCAAGAAAAAAGCTTTAGAAGATTTGAATAATGGTTACACTCAAAATCCTTATTTGGGTAACTTTTTATTCGATGCTTCCCAGGCTAGAAAAATCAAAACAACTATTGAAATTCAACCACAAGATTTATTATTATCTGCTGCTAATCCCGGTCAAAAAGCAGCAGTGGAAAAGGTACTTGCTGCCAAGGATCTTGTTTTAATTCAAGGGCCCCCCGGTACAGGAAAAACTACCGTTATCGCCGAAATTTGCTATCAAATAGCCCTGCGTGGTGGGCGTACTTTAATCGCTTCCCAAGCTAATTTAGCAGTAGATAACGCCTTAAGTCGATTAGTTCACAATCCAGTGATTCGGGCTGTACGCAAAGGAAAAGCCGAAAAAGTTGGAGAGGAAGGACAGCCATTTTTAGAAGAACAAGTAATTGGCAAATGGCTAGAAAATACTGCCAATGACTGTGAAAATAATCTCA
This sequence comes from Nostoc sp. 2RC, assembly GCF_014222165.1. Taxonomy (NCBI): domain Bacteria; kingdom Bacillati; phylum Cyanobacteriota; class Cyanophyceae; order Nostocales; family Nostocaceae; genus Nostoc; species Nostoc sp. 2RC. Next base: position 16,329 of record NZ_JACKZU010000063.1, on the reverse strand, counting down.
ATCATCGATTAGGAAATATTCAAATCTTTCGGAAATTACTTTCATCATCACAAAAATTTACAGCCTACTTGCAAGCCGAAGTAGAATTCCATAAACAACAAAGTAAATTCCAGAAAAATAAGTTAAAAATAGAATCTGGATTCAAAAATCAAGAAAAATCTTACAATGATTCCTTAGCAGCGCAACATGAAGTGGAATCTTTAGTTTCTGGTTTGGATAATCTACTCAAAGCTGCTCCCAATGTCAACTGGGAATCTCCAGAAATTACAAATTTTTTGCCACTGCTTAAACCCTATGCAGAAGGTAATACTTTAGTAGAAGAATTTTTAGCCAATGTTCGTCAATCGATTAAATATACTGATGAACTTGGTTTTGTGCGTCCAACCTTTGGTGCTTTTGGTTTAGCAATTTGGTTGCGTGAAACAATCGCAACGGAAATTTTGGAATTTAAAACTGCTTTAAATTCTGCTCAAAATGCCAGTGAAAGTATGTTAGCAGTTGCAGCATTAGCGCACAATGTAAAACAGAATTTTGATTTGTTAAATCAGTTACAAATAGATTCTCAAAAATTTCTCACTAAGCAACAAAATCTACAGCAAACAATTCAGATATGGCAAAACCGTCAGCGAGAAATTGATTATATTATTTCAGCAGTGAAAGAATGGAAGTCTACAGCACACGTTCATTTGTCTCAAACTTTAAAAGATTGTCAGCAATCAGGTTTACCACTAACAGATAATTTAGTAGACTTGCCATTAGGTTTGTTAATGTTTGCTAATACATTAAAATTACCGATTATACCAAAAAATTATCAAATTAATCTACCAGATTGGGAGTTATTGACAAAAGCCATTGCTTATGAAATAGATGGCAATTTTAGCGATCGCCGAGGCAAACAGCATAATTTTAGTTATTTTTTACAACAAAATTTTAGCTTAATTCCAATGGTGTTATCGCCAAGCGATCGCACTCAATGGCAAGAAACTTATCAACAATTTAATAACTATCAATTACTCAACCAAAAACAACGAAAATTACTGGTTGAAAATACCCAGTTTTTCTTAATCAGAATGCAAAAAACCTATGGTACATCATGGGAATGGAATAACATCGATTCAACACTCACTCGCATTACACAAGAATTGCTGGATATTATCCTAGCAAATGCACGTCAATGCGTTTTAAAAGTCAAAACTGAAGCAGAACAACAACTTCATCATCTACGCCAACAATTAAATGAACTGCAAAAAAATGAAATTAGCCAACAGCAAATATCTGCCACTCAATATCAACTAGAAAAAGCACAGCAAGATGCTAATTCCCAACTCGCACAAGTTATTAATATCTTGCAAGAACTCACCCAACAGCCAAATATACCTGCTCAATTACGCACTTTAGTAGAACAATACCTCACAACACAATCAAAAATTTGGGAACAACCCCAAGAATTTACCAAACAAGTACATTATTGGGGAAATTGCATTACTCAATTAGAAAATTTAATTTCATTATTAGAACCTTTTGCTGTATTGGAGGTAATCAAAACTTCTTTACACGAGCATTTAGCAAAACTCCAACAAGAAACTGAAAATTCTCTCCAACAACTCCAACAATTGCAAAATAGCCTGCGAGAATTAGAAAAACAATTACAACCACAGCCATCAGAAACTTTAATCGCACAAAGAAACTGGTGGTTGAAAGAATGGCAAACCATACCTGATAAATTTAAGCCAGAAAATTCTAGTAATGATTTATTTAATCTAGAGTTATTAGAGAGTTTAAATCTTCAGTTTGAATCTTGGCAACAACAACTCGAAAAAGAAGAAGCTTACATTCACAAATATCAAAATTTTGTCCAAGATTGGATAGAAAAATTAAGAAAGCCAACAGAGGGCGATAGCGATGATTTACGGCGGATATATTTAGATAATGCCAACGTCGTTGGTATCACCTGCGTGCAAGCCGCCAATAGAGGTTTTTCAGAAGAATTTAAATCCTTTGATGTTGTCATCATTGACGAAGTTAGTAAATGTACTCCACCAGAATTACTCATTCCCGCATTGAAAGCAAAAAAATTAGTCATGGTAGGCGACCATCGACAATTACCACCTATGCTCGATACTAATACTTTAGAAGAAGTTGCCCAAACAATTGGCAATACACGAGACGAATTACAATTTTTAGAAGAATCATTATTTAAAAGTCAGTTTGAATCTGCCGATGAAAGCATCAAGCAAATGCTGACTACACAATATCGAATGCATCCTGATATTATGGGTGCAATCAATCAATTTTATGACGGTAAACTAGAATCTGGAATTTTAGAACCCGATAAAAAACGCGCACATAATTTAGCAGGGGAAACCATTCAATCATTTCACCATATTCTCTGGATCAAAACCCCTATACAAAAGAAATATTTAGAAGAACGAAGCGGAACTTCTTATTTTAATACTCTAGAAATTGACGCAATTGAATGTCTGTGTCAGCAGTTTGATAAAACTTGGGCTAATCAAGTTACTAATGGTGAACCAAAAAAACAAATCGCCGTGATTACATTTTATGGCGCTCAATTAAGAAAAATCGATGAACGCTTGCAATCCGAACTGTTCCCTTCCCTAGAAATTCGTACAGGTACAGTAGATAGATTTCAAGGAATGGAAAGACCCGTTGTCATTGTCAGTATGGTTCGTAACAATCATAAAGGAGATGTGGGATTTGCTAAGAAACCAGAACGGGTAAATGTTGCATTTTCCCGCGCTCAAGAACTCCTGATAATTGTTGGCTGTCATGATTTATTTACCCATCAACCAGGTAAAGTGGGAAATATATACTCTGAAGTTTCAAATATTGTCAGTCTACATGAAGGTTTTGTAGATATTTCGCAATTCATCTGATGTTGACACTCAACACTCAACAACCAACGCTTTCAGATTAATTCTTATTTACAAACACACTGGAGAATTTTATGACTACAACAGCGATCGCTACACCCCCAAAAGAATCACCCTTTTTATTTGAGGGATTGACTTGGAGAGAATTCAAAGCCGTTGAGCAGTTATTAAACCGCCCAGGATATCGCCTGTCTTTTTTAGATGGTGTTTTGGAGATCCGAAGAATGCCTGGAGAACCGCACGAAACTGTTAAAAAGAGAATTGCCGCATTGCTAGAACTTTACCTGCTCATGGCAGGGTTTGACTTTACTCCAACTGGGTCAATGACCTTAGAAAGCGAGTCTGGTGCTGTGAAGCGAGAAGCACATGAATCCTATAAACTTGCCCCTGGTGGAGTGCGTCCCGATTTGGCCATAGAAGTTGTGTTTACTAGCGGTGGTATCAACAAACTAGAAGCATACAAACGTCTGAAAATTCCTGAAGTATGGTTCTGGGAAGATGGCGTTTTAGAAGTTTATCACCTGCGTCAAGAAGGCAACACATTTCACTATGAAAAACTTTCCAGTAGCGAAGAAGTCAAAGGAATAGATCTGGATTTGTTGTTACGCTGTATTAATATGGTGAATCATGTTGATGCTATCAAAACTTTTCAACAGGCGCTTTCAAAATAATGTTTTCAAAATAGTGCGTCTACATGGAGGTTTTGTTGATGTCTCTTACTGATTTTGATAAACCAATTGATACTCATCTGAAAAATTTAGTCAAAGAAATTGAAACTCAAAATCCCAATTTTTTAGTTTTAGCAGCCCGCCAATTTCGTTATAGCTTGTGTCAAACTCCAGTAGAAGTAAATATTAAACAACCACGTCAATTTAACGTACTTGAAGAATTTATTATTCGCGCCGCAATTGAATTTCTACCTCCGCCAACTGAAGATGAATTAGCCTCTGTACTTGGGCTTGATTCTGTATTCATCCGCAGTACTACAGCAAATCTTCGCTCATTACAAACTCTATCAGCAACATCCCCAATTACAGTTACTCCAGAAGGACGTTCATTTTATGAAAAAGGAACTGTACCCCAGCCTCCATATCCTGTGCAGCTGAACGCTATTACCAATCCTTTGAGTAACACCTTAACTTTTCAAGTTGAATCTTTAAACGAAACAGCAATCAATTTACCTGATATAGCAGATTTTATAACTCTGGATAATACAATTGATATTTCTTCGTTATCGCTGGAGGAAATTCAAAAAAATATTCAAGCTTCAGATTTAGCTCTGCATGTACCAGAAGAAGGAAAAATCATCACTTCCTTTAAAGTACTAACTTCAACTCAAAAAATCTGGCAAAAAATATCAGTTTTGGTAATTTTAGATGTTATCGAAGATAAATTGAATATTCAAATAAGAAGCGGCAAAGAAATTTTAGAGTCACCTACAAAATGCTTAGAAATCCTCCATAATGAAGGTAAAATTAACTTAGAAACCTTGTGTAATTTGTCAACTGAAGCCATCAATTTTCAACGTGAAGATATTCTTAAACAGAAAAATGTCGAAAACTTTAAGTAAGTCGGCATTGGCGTTGCTGAATGAAAATATGAATTTATCTTACGCAGAGTCACAAAGTTGCTCCAGAGTAAGAGTTTGAGAGATAAAATTTTTGAGTTTCATATCCTGATTAAAGAACGCCATTTTTCTCACCTACTTAGTTGCCACCTGATTCAACAATTTTTAAACAGTCCTATTAGCAGAAATAGCCTAAAGTTATAGAGGCGATCGCAATTAACAATCCTCAATAATTATTGTAGAGACGGCGATTTATCGCGTCTTTTCCCTTGATTAATTCAAACGAGCGCGGCAGGACTCGAACCTGCGACCAATTGCTTAGAAGGCAATTGCTCTATCCACTGAGCTACGCGCCCAATACAATACAATGGCTCCCAAAAGAAGTCATCTAGAACATTATATCGCTTTCACCGACTTAGAAGCAATCAAAAATTGCAGATTTATCACTAGCAAGGCTAAGATCCAAGTCGCTAGTTATCAATCTACATTAAAAACGAAGCAGATGGCGTATTGGTTAGAAATATTGTCTTGTCAAGGGGTTGCTTACCCCAGACCCAGTCCTTCTAGGCAGCTTAGTCTAATGAAATATCTAATGAAACGAGCAGTTTCCTTCATTTTTGCAGCACGCTAGGTAATTTCAGCCTTGGCGAAGCTGTCAGATGCCATTATATATTCCATATTAAGAATGCCCCTGTGAGGAGTTATTGTAGCGTGCCATGTTTATTCTCAAACGGCAGGATGTTGAAATATCAAGCATTCAGCACCCAAAAAAGGATCAGCAGGTGCCGATCCTAGATTATCAAGGGCAAACTTTTCGCTTGATTAGTGTCTTCAAAGCTAGTCAAGAAGAAGAAGCTAGAGCCTTATGGAGAGAATTAACGGATAACCGGGGTAAAGCCTGTGTCTTACTGGAAGAACCGGAACGCTTTAGCGTTTGGGGAAAAATCCGTTTGGAACAGTTGGGTAATGACACAGGTGGTAGTCATGGAAAAACGGGGATTTTGATCCAAGCCAGTATTTTATTGTTGCAAGGTGTTTATATCGATATTGAAGAGTTTTTGGGTGCTAGGCAAGCTGCACTATTGGAGAAGGATATTGCGGAGGTATTTCAGCAAAAGCAATTTCCCCAAACATCTCCTCCAGAAACAGTTAAATCTTTGGTATCTATCGATCCCTTGGCTGCAACCAAACTGCCTCCTTGGCAAGAAGCTCATGTAGTTATCTTTTTACAAGAACTACATCGATTAGGTAAATCCTATTTTGGTAATGCCAACTTTACCAAACAAGTGATTTATAAGTTAGAAGATATGCCAGAAACCGAGCGATCGCTATTCCTCTCTTGGCTGAATCAATCACCACTAGGTAAACTATGGCAGTAGTCTGGAAATTTTTTGCAAAAGTTCCTACTGTCGGAACTTGCTTTTGGTGTCCGATTATGCTTTGTTTGGCAGACACACTCCTAGCTATACAATCCTTTAACTCAAAATACTGCCAGAGTGCATCTACAATAGTCAAGCCCTATGAATAACTCTTACAACAATTCCTTGGTTTCCAAATCCATTTTCACCACTCAGAACATTGTTTTGGCTAATATTGGTTGGGGCGTGCTGGCACTGTTATACTTTTTGTTGTTTAGTGCCAAAATTCCCGGAGCAGATGGCATAGAAAGCCGAGCCGAGTGGTATGTGATTGGCACAAATATTTTTGAAGCCTTAGCTTATTTGGGCGCTGGTATCTTATGCTTGAGAAACTGGCTTAGTCCGCAAATAGTCAGTGGTCGGAATGTTTGGCTTTCTATAGGCTTAGGTATGCTTTCCTATTTCATTGGAGGGATAATTTTCGGGTATACCGAAATAGTTTTAAAAGAAGAACCGGATGCGTCTTTAGGCGATATATTTTTTGTATTGAGTTATCTATTACTTGGCACAGGCATGATTTTAGCTGTGGCTTCCAGGCGAATCAATCTGGAAAAATGGCAGTGGCTAATTGTGTTAGCAATTGCTGTATTCGGTAGTTTGTTAGCATGGTGGATTTCTAGACAACAGGAAACATCCTCAGAACTGTTGGTTGCTATTTTGAATTGGTTTTACGTAGTTAGCGACGTAGTTCTGTTGATTATTGCTACCACTCTGCTGTTAGCATTTTGGGGAGGAAGGGTTTCCCAGTCTTGGCGAATGATTGCCGCCGCCGCCTTTTCCCTCTACATTGCAGATATGTGGTTTAAATACGCACAAGGGCCCAACTATCAAAGTGGAGAAATACTAGAAGTGTTTTGGGTATTTAGTGGAGTGTTATTTGGTATGGGCGCTGCCCTAGAATATGATGCATCACTAAGACGAACGCGGCGTACCAGCACACGAAAACGAGCTTAGCAAAGATTTTTGGTATCTACCGTGAGAAAACTAACAGACTCTGACAAACAAGAAATTCTCAAATTATATCGAGAAAGTGCCGAAACAACCTCAACTTTGGCAGAACGCTACGACGTAAGTAACTCGACCATTAGTCGTTTGCTCAAAAGCACTTTGCCAGAGGATGAGTATGAATACTTAGTTTCTTTAAAGCGGGCTGCCAGGACTCCTGAGGGTAGGGCACAGGTAAACTATGAGCAGTTACCACTGCTGATGAGTCAACTACAGCCAGAAATCGAAGTTCCAGCTAGCGATAGCCAGCCCACAGTGGTAGAAGTCGAACCACCACAACTACGTAGTGTAGTGGAACAAGAACCTGACTTAGAAGAAACTGACGAATCAACTGCTGCTAGTAGAAGGGTAAAACGACGCACCTCAGCGACAGAAAAACCCAAGCTACGAGTCACGGAGAAATCAGAAACTCCACAACCCAAACCTCTGGAAATCGGGAATATCCCCAGCCCCATACTCAAGGATGAACGTCCAGAGGTAAACGCCATAGCACAAATGCTAGGAGAAGAATTGCTAGACGAGTCAGAAGACTTGGATGATTTAGAAGATGAGGATTTAGAAGATGATGACTTTGAGGAGGAAGAAGACTTCGAGGAAGATGACTTTGATGAGTTAAGACCTCTAGTTACAAGACGCAGACCAGGTGAAGCATCAGTTCAAGTTTTGCCACTATCAGCAGCACATTTGCCCAAAACTTGCTATTTAGTGATTGACCGTTCCTCGGAATTAATTACGCGACCCCTCAAAGACTTTGGCGACTTGGGGCAAATTCCCAACCTGGAAACCCAGCAAAGAACTTTACCGGTGTTTGATAATCATCGCGTAGCCAAGCGTTTCTCCACCAAACGCGATCGCGTGATTAAAGTCCCCGATAGTAAAATGCTGCATAAGACTCGTACTCATCTCCAAGCCAAGGGAATCACCCGATTGTTAATTGATGGTCAAGTGTACTCTTTGTCTACGGTTTAAAAGTGAGGAGTGAGGAGTGAGGAGTGAGGAGTTGAAAATTTCATAATTTATAACTTTTAACTCCTAACCCTTAACTCTTAACTCCTAACTCTTAACTTTTAACTTTAAGCGTAAACAGCCCTGGCAAAACGTTCTGCCAAGTAGATAATGTCTTGCTTTCGGGCAATTTGGTTCATCCATTGTCGGGGAATATTTTCCACGCCGTAGTAAATTCCTGCTAGTCCACCAGTGACGGCGGCGGTGGTATCTGTATCTCCACCTAAGTTAACAGCTTTCAGTACCGCCTCAGAATAAGATGAGCTATTTAACAAACACCACAGGGATGACTCTAAGGTGTCAATGACGTAGCCGCCAGAATTAATTTCTTCTACTGGTAATTTGGCAATCTCACCACTGAAAATTCTGCCAAAATGGGGCTTTTCTAATAAAAATTGTCGGGCAGAATAAATTGGTTGGATATCTTGTAATCCTTGGAGATAAGCTGTTTGGGGGTCGGCACCTTCGAGCAGGGATACTGCAATACTAATATAGATGCCACAGGCCATTTGCGATCGCGCATGAGCATGGGTAATTGCTGAAACATCATGCACCCGCGCTATTAATTCGCTTAAAGTTAAGTTTCTATGACAATAAGCCATCGGCAAGATTCTCATCAAGGAACCATTGCCATTACTATTTTCAACTTTGCCACCCGCCTGATGCGGTACAACTCCCTGCTTCAAACGCATCAATGCTGTATGAGTCGTTTGACCAATATCAAAGACATCACCACGGGGAGTCCAGTAAGCTTCCTTGTACCAACGCCAGAAGGAATTAGCTATGGACTCCAGCGAATACCCCCGACAAAGACTTTCTGCCAAGCAAAAGCTCAAAGAACTGTCATCTGACCAAGTTCCTGGCGGTTGATTCCATGTGCCATAACCCAACATAGTTGTCACTGGAGATTTGATTCGTTCCGCACGGCTAGTAAACTCCACTGGTACACCCAATGCATCACCGACACATAAACCCATCAAACCAGACAACGTTTTTGCAGCGGTTAGCATTATTCACTCTCCAACAATTGCTAAAAATTAACTTTATAGATTTACTTCATAGCTTGTTGCCACAGATGCTACAGGCTACTTTTTCACCCTATGTAAAACTCTCAAAAAAAGTCAGTTAACTGGCTATTTTTCTACTAGATTGCGGCTATTTTTTAGTTCCCATAACTATGACACTTTTAAAAGCGTCTGTTTTTTATAGAGAATATTCGGAATTTCTAAAAAATCAAGTGTAATTATAACATTTTGGTTGCAACCATTAATTGAATTATTTTTAACTCTATTGCATCTATCGCCACATCTACTTAAGAAAAATCCAGAATTATCTGGAACATTTTTACTAAGCTTTCGACTGGGAATATAACAGTAAAAAATACAAAATTTGGTCACAATTATGAAAAGCTTGCTCAAGTCTATTCTGACAATTTCTGCATTATCTTCTTTAATAGTTGCTCCTGTTCTTCTATCACCTGGTCAAGCTTCTGCGGAAACTAAAAAGGGTACAGATGCTAGTTATGTTGGTGCTGGTATTGCAGCTGGGGTTACCAGTGGCGGACAAGGAATCAACGATGATGCCACATTTGGTGGTAATGTCACAGGTCGCTTAAAATTAGGAAATACCCCATTTTCTGCACGTGGAAATGTTCTTTGGAGCGATCAAACTACTGCCATTATTCCAGAAGTTTCTGTGGATGTGCCCATTGCTAATAGAACTAATGCCTATTTAACTGGCGGTTATTCTTTTGTAGAAAAAGATGGTTCAGCAACTCCTATAGGTAACAAAGATGCAGTAGTAGTTGGTGCTGGTGTAGAGTCAGAAGTTGCTAACAATTTCCTCGTATATACTAATGCCAAAGTAGGAATTAGTGCTTATCAAAATAGCGATACTCCTGCTGTTAGTATCAATGCTGGTATTGGCTACAGCTTCAAATAAAAGATGCCACTAAAGTTCCAATTTCAGCACATCTGAGTTCCAATTTTTAATTGACTCAAAAAACTTCATCGGTAAGCTAAAACACATCTAAATAAAGCTAACTTTTAACAGTTAACCGTCAACGGTCAACAGCCAACACAAGAACATATGCTTTTTTAAATGTGCAACAGCTTACTACCTAATTGAAGATAGATGTTGAAAGTAGGGTAGCACAGCTAACTGTGTTACCCTACTTAATTTTGCTGACTTCAGCTAAGTCAAAACTGTTATAGTTATCTAGAAAAACTCTTTTTTCGTTGAATTGATTAATTTTAATCATCAAGCTGAACTAAAGAGTATTCAATCACTCTATACTTTACTCAGCACTTTGCACTCTCAAGAGTAGGTTTTGTTAAGTGTTAGATCGCTGATAAAGCCGACTTTTGCCGTGTTAAAATCAAAATATTCCTCATTATTCCGGCCGGATTACCGGGGATCAATTTAGCCGAAAAGATACTGAATATCTTGTAATTCGGCGTCAACGAATGCTTTATTGAGAATACTATACAACTCTCATGGTTAAATCTGCTCCTTCCCCCGTCGTTAGCCGTAAGCCTTCTAAAGTAGAAGTAATTAAGGAAAATAGTAATTTTTTACGCGAACCTGTAGCAACTGAGATTCTGGAAGATACTACTCATTTTAGTGAAAATGCTGTGCAGCTGTTGAAGTTTCACGGCTCTTATCAACAGGATAACCGGGACAACCGCGCTAAGGGACAGGAGAAAGATTACCAGTTTATGCTGCGGACGAAAAATCCTGGTGGTTTGGTACCACCGCAGCTTTATCTGGCTTTAGATAAGCTGGCTGATGAATATGGTAACCACACATTACGAGCCACCACCCGCCAAGGTTTCCAACTGCACGGAATCTTAAAAAAGAATCTCAAAACAGCAATTGCTACCATTGTCAACAATTTAGGTTCTACTTTGGGTGCCTGTGGAGACATCAACCGCAATGTGATGGCACCACCAGCTCCATTTAAAAAGCGCCCAGAGTACCAGTATGCTTGGGAATATGCCCAGAATATTGCTGATTTACTTTCACCACAAACAGGCGCTTATTACGAAATTTGGTTAGATGGCGAAAAGGTAATTAGCGGCGAAGAAAATCCAGAGGTGACCGCAGCGCGATCGCGCAATGGCAATGGCACAATTATTCATGATAATCAAGAACCGATTTACGGCACCCACTACATGCCCCGTAAGTTTAAAGCTTGCGTCACAGTACCAGGAGATAATTCGGTTGATTTGTATTCTCAAGATTTGACTTTGGTGGTAATTACCAATAAAAAGGGAGAATTAGAAGGATTTAATGTCTTTGCCGGCGGTGGCTTAGGCAGAACGCACAACAAAGAAGAAACTTTTGCTAGGGTTGCAGATCCAATTTGCTATGTAGCCAAAGCAGATGTTTATGACATAGTAAAAGCAATTGTCGCCACCCAAAGAGATTATGGCGATCGCACTGACCGCCGTCACGCCAGATTAAAATATTTAATCAACGATTGGGGTGTAGATAAATTCCGCGCCCAAGTTGAAGAATACTTTGGCAAAGCACTAACACCCTTCAAATCATTGCCAGAGTTCAAATATCACGACTTCCTCGGCTGGAACGAACAAGGCGATGGCAAGCTATTCTTAGGTATTTCCATTGACAATGGTCGCATTAAAGATGAAGGCTCTCTGCAACTGAAAACTGCTTTGCGGGAAATTGTCGAGCAATTTAACTTATCTATCCGCTTGACACCTCACCATAACCTGATTTTTTACGATATCGAACCAGATAACAAAGAAACCATCGACGAAATTCTCAGCCGTCACGGTGTGGTTTCCGATCCCAGTCAAATCGAACCTTTAGAACGCTATTCAATGGCTTGCCCTGCTTTGCCTACCTGCGGCTTGGCAATTACCGAATCAGAACGGGCAATACCAGGAATTTTGGAGCGAATTCGCACTCTGTTGAATAAATTAGGTTTACCAAAAGAACATTTTATGGTAAGGATGACGGGCTGTCCCAACGGCTGCGCTCGTCCCTATATGGCGGAATTGGGCTTTGTGGGTAGCGCCCCAGAAAGTTATCAATTGTGGTTAGGGGGTTCGCCAAATCAAACACGGCTGGCACAACCTTACATCGATAAGCTGCACCATAACGACTTGGAAAGCTTTTTAGAGCCAATTTTTGTTTACTTTAAAAAATCAAAAAAATCAAAAGAAAGCTTTGGTGATTTTTGCCATCGCGTTGGTTTCGATGCCATCCGTGAATTTAGCGCCACCTACGAACCAGGCGCAGTTAATGGCGCAAACAAATCACGGCATCGAGTAAATCTGAAAGCTGATATTTACGGCAAGTTGAAGGATGTATCTGAAAGCCAAGGTAAGCCAATGACTCAGTTAGTCACCGAAGCTTTAGAAGCTTACTTCCAAAATCTTTCGTAAGTAAATAGTAATTTAGGGTGGGGGGATGAGGGAGAAAGTAATTCTTCTTTCCCCTTCTTCCCATCCTCTGCCCTAGTCCCGTGAGATTAACTCAAACCTAGTTCTCGTTTGAGCAAGTTAATCGAGTTAGCGCCGATATAATTTTCAACCTTAATTAGCTTTGGCGGGCGAATAATATCTTCATCGGCTGCTTGCACTGCTGCTTGCACGAACGGAAAACTGGCTAAGTCGCTGATAATCACCTCAGCCCGCTTCACCATTGCTTGAAGTTTATAAGCATCTTTTGGTTGGGAAGTCATCACTAATAGTTCATCTCCCCGTAAACCGTGGAGGATGACTTCAGCAGCGCGGGCAATTCCAGAACTGAGGCTAACGATGCCTACACAGTTTTCTTTTGGTAGGGTTTTCAAGAAATTGAGTTCTTTGGTGTAGTCGTAGATATCTAGAGGAATCACTCGTACAGCTTTAGGAGCTGCGATCGCTTCCACATCGTGGATAAAATAACGACTTGTGACCACTGTTGCAGAAGTAGTTTTATCTAGCACGGCGGCTAATTCTTCCATTGCTACCAACTGTACTGGTATTTTGAGCGATCGCTCCAATTCATACACCATTAACTCACCAGCACCGATATCATGAGATGGAACTGCAACTAATACCCGCGCGCTACAACGCAAACGCCAGTCAATTTCTGCTAAAAATAACTCTCTAGCTTGACTTAGGGAACATCCTTGTGAAAGTAGTTCATCAAGTGCTTGCTGGACAATTTGATATGCATTGGGATGTTGTTTGAGAATTGGTGATTGTAGCCTGCTACCGCCTTCATGACCTTGGGCACGCACATAAATTCCCGAACCAGCCAGACTTTCCACAAATCCGTCTTCTTCGAGTTGACGGTAAACTTTGCTGATGGTGTTACGGTGTAACCCAGTTTGCATTGCCAGCGCCCGCGTACTTGGCAATTTGTAACCAGGTGGATATTGCCGGGAAGCAATGGCAAACCGGATTTGATTAAACAACTGCGTTGATGCGGGAATTTCGCTGTCTGGCTGAATGCGGAATTGAATCATCACCAAACCTCCTGAATACTGAATGCCGAGGATTGGGTGCTGGCACTTTCAAGTCAGCACTCCTTTGGCCATTGGCTGCATTTAAATATCAAATATTTGATTTACATCTGAAATTTTTCTGGTACAAATTTTGAATGCGCTCACTCTGGTAATTGAGAATTTTATTGAAAAAAACCTGGACATACTGGCATAGTTATATCAAAGAAATACACCGTTAATCACATAATACTGGTAAAAATTATTATGACAGAGCAAGCAATAATTACCACAACGGTTAAACTTTTGCAAGATAATATTCAAGTATCTGCTTATCTGGCAGAACCAAAACAATCTGGTTCTTATCCAGGAATCGTGGTATTGCAAGAGATTTTCGGTGTTAACGTTCACATTCGGGAAGTTACAGAACGAATTGCCAAACTTGGCTATGTAGCCATTGCCCCTGCTCTTTTTGAACGTATTGCCCCTGGCTTTGAAACCGGTTACACCGCAGAAGATATTGAAGTTGGCAGAAAATATGCTTGGCAACAAACTCAAGCATCAGAATTATTGAGCGATATTCAACTAGCAATTGACTACCTAAAAACCCTGCCCAAAGTTCAAAAAGAAGGCTTTGGCTGTATTGGCTTTTGTTTTGGCGGTCATGTAGCCTATCTTGCAGCCACCTTAGCAGATGTCAAAGCTACGGCTTCCTTCTACGGTGCTGGAATTACCACCCGCACACCAGGAGGTGGCGCTGCTACACTCAGCCGCACCAGAGATATTACAGGTACTATCTATGCCTTGTTTGGTAACGAAGATGCAAGTATTCCAGCCGAACAAGTAGACCAAATTGAAGCAGAGTTAGAAAAATATAAAATTCCTCATCGTGTGTTTCGCTACGATGGAGCTGACCACGGATTTTTCTGTGACCATCGTGGCAGTTATAATCCTAAAGCTGCTGCGGATGCTTGGGAGCAGGTGCAACAACTCTTTAGTCAACTAATCATTAGTCATTAATAAAGGACAAATGATACAAGACAAAAGACAAAGGAGAAACCACAATCTAAACTCTAGTGGCATCAGCTGACATAAAAATTAATCTTCAAAACTCATGAATTCCGAATCGAAACTTTCTCAAACAGCCAATTCGTCGTTTACAATGGACGATTTTGCCAAAGCACTAGAAAAGCACGACTACCAGTTTCAAAAAGGACAGGTTGTACATGGCAAAGTTTTCCAACTTGACCATGATGGAGCTTATGTTGATATTGGTGGTAAATCCTCAGCTTTTCTGCCGCGGGATGAGGCTTCTTTGAGAGCAGTGACGGATTTATCGGAAGTGCTGCCATTACAAGAGGAACTGGAATTTCTGATTATCCGAGAACAAGATGCGGAAGGTCAAGTCACTCTTTCTAGAAAACAATTGGAAATTCAGCACATCTGGGAACGATTGGCGCAAATGCAGGAAAATGGCCAGACAGTGCAAGTCAGAGTTATGGGCGTGAATAAAGGTGGTGTCACCGTCGAGGTTCTGTCTTTGCGGGGATTTATTCCGCGATCGCATTTGGCCGAGCGCGATAATTTAGAAGCACTCAAAGGTCAAACTCTGACTGTGGGCTTTTTAGAAATTAATAAAAGCACCAATAAACTCATACTTTCCCAACGTTTAGCAACTCGTTCTAGCAACTTTAGTTTATTAGAACTCGGTCAATTAGTGGAAGGCAAAGTTACTGGAATTAAACCTTTTGGTGTATTCGTTGATTTAGATGGCATCAGCGCTCTACTTCATATCAAGCAGATCAGCCAGAAATTCATCGAATCTCTAGAAAAGGTATTTCAAATTGGTCAATCAATTAAAGCTGTAATTATTGACTTGGACGAAGGTAAAGGTCGGATTGCTCTTTCTACCAAAGTTTTGGAAAACTTTCCTGGTGAAGTGCTAGAGAATTTCGATGAGGTGATGGCTTCCGCCGAGGCACGTGCCAATAGAGCCAGTAACAAAGTATCAGAATAGTTTTATGTTCACCGTTGACGGTTCACAGTCAACCGTCAACAGTCAACAGTCAACATTTAGGTATTTATATGTTTTTAGTAACTGGAGCAACCGGAGGAATTGGTCGCAGAGTAGTGCGACTCCTACGTCAGCAAGACCAGTCCGTAAGAGCATTTGTGCGTCTGACATCGCGCTATAGCGAGTTAGAACATCGCGGTGCAGAAATTTTTATTGGCGATTTAGAACAAGAAAAAGATATTCAAAAAGCAACTCAAGGTGTGAAGTATATTATCAGCGCCCACGGTTCTGATAGCAATGCTTTATCCTTAGACTATCGTGCCAACATTGAACTGATTGACCAAGCAAAAGCTAATGGAGTGCAGCACTTTGTCTTCATTTCCGTACTGGGAGCCGATCGCGGTTATGAAGACGCTCTGGTGTTCAAAGCCAAACGAGCAGTAGAGCGATATTTACAAGCAAGTGGCTTAAATTACACAATTTTACGCCCAGCTGGATTAGCATCAAACTTGCTGCCATTGGTGGAACGATTCCGAGAAACAGGATTGTATTTGCTAATTGGCGATCGCAAAAATCGTACCTCAATTGTTAGTACTGATGATTTAGCAAAAATAGTAGTGGATTCCATAACCCTTGAAGCCGCTCGCAACCGGATTTTACCAGTGGGAGGGCCGGAGATTTTATTAAGAGAAGATATTCCCCGGATTTTTGGTCGGATCTTCGCCAAAGAACCAGTAATAATAAATTCACCACTGTTTATTATTGATGGATTACAAGGTGCATTGGGTTTATTAAATCCCCAAACTCAAAAAGCTTTAGGAACCTTTCGCACATTACTAGCAAATGAATTTTTCTGCACAAAAGATGAAATTGCCAATTTAGAAGCGATTTTTAATTTCCAATTGGAAACATTAGAAAGTTTTTTGCGGCGCTATTTGGCAGTTTGAATTTGGGCATGGGGGATGGGG
>NZ_JACKZU010000629.1:0-2427 GCF_014222165.1 Nostoc sp. 2RC | reverse complement strand
GTGAACGAAATTTTGTGTGGGATTTCTAGCTAAGTATCCAAAAAATTACCCTCCACACTCCCCACACTCCCCACACTTCCCACACTCCCCACACCTTTTTTCGCTCACCCCAAGGGAGGGGTCTTGTCTATGTGTCGCATTCTTTTTTCAAATTGGTTTTAGCTGTGACGCTAACATTTATATTGTGTCTTGTTATCTACGAGCATAAATCACAAAAAAGCCTGCCATACTCTTGCTGTCAAAAGTAAACTATGGCAGGCTTAATGGATCTAAGGATGCTTTGCTAGACTAGCAAGTGAGGTTAATAATACCCTCGCATCCCGACCAAGTAATTAGTAATTATTAATTCGTAATTGAAACCGCACAGGATAATAGCGATGGCAAATTTTAAGCTAATTTGTGTCCAAGTTGCGTATTCTCTGGTTAAGACTGACCAATGACAAAGAACAGCCAGCGAATTAGTTATGCAATTTAAATGTGTTTTAGCTTATTTGATTTTTTGTTTAATAAAAGTCACAACTTGAGTTAGCTGTTTCTTCAAGCTTTCTATTTCTGCTTGCATTTTGGCTATTTTATCGTTCAATGCCTCAATTTCCGCCTGGGAGACTCCTGGGGAACTAGAGTTTGGTATTGTAGTATTTGCAGTAGCTGGGGTTGTTAGTATGGCATTTGTCTCACTGGAAGTTGCTACTGTAGCACTAGTGACACCAGAGGTTGTGGTAGTGCCATTCTTAGCGGTAGCAGCTCCCACTGCAACTAATTCTGGGCGTGGCTGCTTCGCTTTTGTCATAGCTAACTTAATTGCGCCAATTAGTTGCTTCTGATCGAAAGGCTTGCCCAGAAATTCAAAATACTCAAAAGGTTCTGGGATTTTTTCAGTCACCTCTTCTTTGCGACCAGACATGATCACCAAAGGAATTTTCCTTAACTCAGGATGAGCTTGAACTTGCTGGAAAACTTCCCAGCCACTCATTTTAGGCAGGAGAAAATCCAGCATAATCAGGCTGAGTTTTTCCTGAAGGATGAAATTTAGTCCTTCTACACCGTCTTTTGCTTCCAGTACCTCAAAATTGCCTGGAGGCAACATTTCTCGTACTTTTACCCTGACAACTGTAGTGTCATCGATAACTAAAATTTTATTGCTTGCCACGACTGTTTGCTCTAACAGAAACTTTAAGTGTAAATAGCGGCTTTGCCGATTGTCCTTGAGAATTCTCCCACTATATACAAAATATCTATGAATTGGGGGATAGTATATTTCGGTATAAATGACATTGCTAAACGTGTTTTGCAAAACTTTTGCTTGTGTTCTTTTAAATTTGTGTCATTGTGATATTTAAAGCTTTAGCCTTAATCTAGGGCATGAGGGACATGGGGACATACCAGACAAGAAGATACAAAAAAATTACTTTCCCCATCACCCTACCTTGGGAAAACTCATTCCTTCTGGATATGGAATTAAACACGCCTTTTTAGACCGTCAACAGTCAACAGTTAACTGTTTATGTCGTCACAACAAGCTGAACTCAAGTCTGAAATTATGGCAATGCCTAGCTGGCTACGTCGCCCCATTGGCAAAGCCAGCGAAATCTCCACCGTACAACGCATTATTAAACAGCGGCAAATTCATACGATTTGCGAAGAAGGGCGTTGTCCCAATCGGGGAGAGTGCTACGCCCAAAAAACCGCAACTTTTTTATTGATGGGGCCTACTTGCACGCGCTCTTGTGCTTTCTGCCAGGTGGATAAAGGCCATGCGCCGATGCCTATTGATTTAGAGGAACCGAAAAAGGTAGCCCAGGCGGTGCAGCTGTTAGGATTACATTATGTGGTGTTGACTTCTGTAGCCCGTGATGATTTGCCAGACCAAGGTGCAGGGCATTTTGTGAACACCATCACCACTATCCGCCAATTCAACCCAAAAACTCAAATTGAAGTCCTGACTCCAGATTTCTGGGGTGGTGCAGGAAGTGGGGAATCGAGTCAACGCCAGCGCATAGCTACGATTGTCGAAGCCAAAGTGGCTTGTTTCAACCACAACATTGAGACAGTGCGACGCTTAACGGGGCCAGTACGCCGGGGAGCCAAGTACGATCGCTCCTTGAGAGTGTTGGCTATAGTCAAAGAACTGGATTCGACAATTCCCACAAAATCAGGCTTAATGCTGGGGCACGGAGAAAGCACCGACGAAGTCGTCCAAGCAATGGCTGATTTGAGGGCTGTGGGGTGCGATCGCTTGACTATCGGCCAGTATATGCGCCCCTCTTTAGAGCATCTACCAGTCCAAAAATATTGGACTCCAGAGGAATTTCAGCAACTCGGCTCCATAGCACGGGAAATGGGATTCAGCCACGTCCGTTCCGGGCCCCTGGTTCGTAGTTCTTACCATGCGGGAGACCCAGAAGTGGGGAGTGGGGAAGATGGGGG
>NZ_JACKZU010000628.1:0-2431 GCF_014222165.1 Nostoc sp. 2RC | reverse complement strand
CCTTTCCCCTTTCCCCTTCCCCCTTTCCCGACTTCTCTTAAAAGTCCAAGCTCCATCGCGCTGCCCAGGCATGAGAAAATCAGGTAATATAATCGCGACAGTTGCGATGATGGCACGAAAGGAAAAAAGATGTCGGAGAATTTGAGAAGCCAAATTGTTACCCAAGGAGTGCAGCGATCGCCAAATCGAGCTATGCTGCGTGCAGTTGGTTTTAAAGATGAAGATTTCAACAAAGCCATTGTGGGCATTGCCAATGGTTATAGTACAATCACCCCCTGTAACATGGGGATTAATACACTCGCACAACGGGCAGAAGTTGGGATTAAAGCCGCTGGGGCGATGCCGCAATTGTTCGGGACAATTACCATTAGTGATGGGATTTCAATGGGAACTGAAGGGATGAAATATTCCCTGGTGTCGCGAGAAGTGATTGCTGATTCCATTGAAACCGCCTGTACTGGGCAAAGTATGGATGGTTTACTGGCCATTGGTGGTTGTGATAAAAACATGCCAGGGGCAATGTTGGCGATGGCGCGGATGAATATTCCAGCTATCTTTGTTTATGGTGGCACCATTAAACCTGGTCACTACAACGGACGGGATTTAACGGTTGTTAGTTCTTTTGAAGCTGTCGGTCAATACAGTGCTGGGAAAATTGACGACAAAGAATTATTAGAAGTTGAAAGTCGCGCCTGTCCTGGTGCTGGTTCCTGTGGTGGGATGTACACAGCCAATACCATGTCTTCTGCTTTCGAGGCGCTGGGTATGAGTTTGCCTTATTCCTCCACAATGGCTGCGGAAGATGCCGAAAAAGCTGACAGTACTGAAAAATCGGCATTTGTGTTGGTGGAAGCCATCAGAAAACAAATCTTACCCCGACAAATTATTACCCGCAAATCCATAGAGAATGCCATTTCTGTAATTATGGCGGTGGGTGGTTCCACAAATGCAGTGTTGCATTTCTTAGCGATCGCTCGTGCCGCAGAGGTAGAGTTAACCATAGACGACTTTGAAACTATTCGCGGTCGCGTCCCCGTTTTGTGTGATTTAAAACCAAGTGGCAGATATGTAGCTACAGACTTGCACAAAGCTGGAGGCATTCCTCAAGTCATGAAAATGCTACTTGTGCATGATTTACTACATCCAGACTGCATTACAATTAGCGGACAAACCATTGCAGAGATATTAGCAGATATTCCAGAGGAACCGTCTGCCAACCAAGATGTCATTCGTCCTTGGAATAACCCCATGTATCCCCAAGGACATTTAGCTATTCTCAGAGGCAATCTAGCAACAGAAGGAGCAGTAGCTAAAATTACCGGGGTGAAAAAGCCAGTAATCACTGGGCCAGCACGGGTATTTGAATCAGAAGAAGCTTCCTTGGATGCGATTTTGGCGGGTAAAATTCAACCAGGAGATATTTTAGTGATTCGCTACGAAGGGCCAAAGGGCGGCCCTGGAATGCGAGAAATGTTGGCTCCCACTTCGGCAATTATTGGTGCTGGCTTGGGAGATGCCGTAGGATTAATTACTGACGGGCGATTCTCTGGTGGTACCTATGGAATGGTGGTTGGTCACGTTGCACCAGAAGCAGCAGTTGGAGGTGCGATCGCTCTTGTCGAAGAAGGCGATAGCATTACCATTGATGCACCAGCTCGTTTATTGCAATTAAACATCTCCGATGAAGAATTAGCGCGTCGCCGTGCTAATTGGCAACCTCCTGCACCACGTTACACTAAAGGCGTGTTGGCTAAATATGCCAAATTAGTATCTTCTAGTAGTGTTGGTGCTGTAACGGATTTAGATTTATTTTGAAGTAGAGATTTAGCAGTAAGGGACTTCCAAGTAAAAAAATAGGCGTTGCTGAATAATGGGATGATTTAGGGTGACAGGGGGACACGGAGACACGGAGACACGGAGACACGGGGACGCGGGGATTATGTTTTAATGCAAATTCTCAAATCATCCCGCAATTATGCAACGCCAAAAAATATTCCATAGAAGAGTGTTGACTGTTGACCGTTGACAGTCCACAGTCAACGCTTTAACTGAAATGTGATTGATTTTATCATATATTGTTGAAAAATATATCAAATTAACCTCTATTTATTGATAATTTAAAATTCTCCCAAGTTGATATCATGTCCGCATAATTAATTATGATTCCCACAGCCATTGCATCCCACTCAGACATGATATGACTTGATGAACGAAACCCAATGGACACGAATTTACAAGAAAAAAGGCTGAAAATCCTTGGTGTTAAGTTTTTGAGCTTGACAATTTGCATTCACCAAACGTAATTTTATAATTTTTATTTTCCATCTCTCTACAGCAAAAACTACGTTTTAAGTAGATGGACATAAATAAATATAATATGTTCTGTCATTGCGTTCGCGTAGCGTCTCGTAGAGAGCGAAGCGAAGCAATC
>NZ_JACKZU010000627.1:0-2448 GCF_014222165.1 Nostoc sp. 2RC | reverse complement strand
CCCTTTCCCCTTTTCCCCTTCCCTTTTTCCCGACTTCTCTTAGAAGTCTAATTTACTATCTTTTACTCTGTCCCAGTTTTTTAGATATCAATGGGTTAACGATATCAAGTATCTGCTGTACTATCTTCGGTGCAAGCAATACAATAGCCACTGTATAAGTTATTGCACCTAACACTATGCAAATAACTAATAATGTTTGTATGTTAACAACATTTCTCAACAATTCTTTAGTTGCAAAAATCACACCTGTCATAGCCAGGACTCCAGTTAATGGAATCACGTACTGCTGTAGATAAGTAGTCAATTTAATACCAATGAGTTTGCGAATAAACCACAAATCTACAGGTGTCAACAAATAACTACGAATTACATAAACTGCTGCCACAGCGACAATTCCCCAGTGTACAGCAATGGCAAAACCGATAACATTCGCTATGGAATGCATAAAGTTTAGCCTCAGTTTCCAAGCTGGTTTACCCATCGCTGTGATTACAGTGGTGTGGAAGTAGGCAACTGAGTGAACAATTCCAATAAAGGCGAGTATTTGCATCACTGGAATACTTGGCAACCATTGTTCTCCGAATAAAACTCTGACTAATTCGGGTGCGAGTGCTGCCATGCCCAAAAAGGCTGGAAAAGAAATGAAGCTAGTAAGTTGGGTTACTTTGTAGAAACCACTTCTCAACTTTTCAGGTTCTTGCTGTAACCTAGAAAACGCAGGCATCGCTACCTGATTGATTACACCAGTTAATAACTGGGTAATAATTAACAGTAAACGGTAAGCGACGGAGTAATAACCCAAAGCAACTGGGCCTAAAAAATAACCTATCAGTAAGTCATCGGATCTGCGATTAACAAAGTTGAGTATTTGAGTGCCAACTACATTAATACCGAAGGAAAATAATTCTCCAAAATGCTTTTGAGAAAACTTGAATCTCGGTCGCCAATTGCTGGCCGACCAAAGAACTATCACCTTCACTAAACTATTTACTAACTGCTGACTAACTAGACTCCAAACACCAAAGCCCATAAAAGCCATGACCACGCCAACCACGCCACCGACGCATACCGCTACCAGTTCGCGTACCGCTAGGGGTTTGAAATCTAGGTTGCGTTGAAAAATTGCTTCCTGAGTACTACTAAGGGAAATAATTAGAAAGCTGAGAGACAGCCAGCGAATAATTGGTGTTAACTGCGGTTGAGAGAAAAAGTCGGCAACTAATCCAGCCGACGCAATACTCAAACCTGTCATCACCAAACCGATACCCAAGTTAGTCCAAAAGGCTGTATCCAGATGTTCTGGTTCCAGTTCCTTACGTTGGATAATCGCTACAGAAAATCCTTGGTCAAGGAAAATAGTTACAAATGCCAGGAATATACTAGCTGAAGCAACTAAACCAAAGGTCTCAGGCCCAAGCAGACGGGCAAGCAGCGCAAAAACAACAAAAGCGATCGCTTGGCGTCCCCAATTCTGAATTGCAGACCAAAATACGCCTTTTAATGCCTTCTGTTGAAAATTCGATGATTTTTTGGGTGGTTCCATTGGTTAAGTCTCTAAAAAAATTAATTCCTTCTGCTTGTACTGATATAGCCACAACGATGGTTGTGATTTTTGCCAGCAAAAAACTGTTACTGCAATTAACTAAATCCCTTCATATCAGGCTTGTTAAATAAATTACATCAAAAATACTCAAACATTCTTCCACCTTGGGGCGAAAGTGCCAGAAATATCCTTGATTGAGAATAATGTTCTGTGTATGTTTAGGCATTCTTGTTGACAAGTGTCTTCAAGCACATGTTTCCTAACAATACCCTATTATGATTTTGGATTTAATCAGCTAATTTTTCCTGACTGGAATTAGAAACTCCAAATTTGACAGGTATCAAAATATCATCAATGAACTACAAAGTTAAATATATGACATAAAGTATTTTTTTACTCATTTAATTTAAGTATATTACTCACATTGTAGCTATCCTAACGCATCAAGCCTTAGTAACTAAAATCTAATACTCACGGAATTGCAAAAAATCAATTATTGAATTTTTGGTATCAAAATAGCTTTTTTTGGCTGTGTTAGCTTTTCCCATGTCTTAAAAGCAATGGGATATTTTTCTATTTATAAGGTTCAATATCCTCAGTCAGCCTTAAAAAACAGAAAATTTATCAAAGCTTTAAATTCTAATGGGTTAGAGATAGTAATTTGGGGTGGGAGTGGGGAGTGATATTATGTCCGGTTGAAGACTTATTATTAGGACTGACGCTCTTACGCGGGGAATTTTTTTGATAAGTGATTAGGCGGACATGATATGACGCACAAGAGAGAGATTTTGATAATCAGTGATTATCCGAAGTTAATATAAGTAGATAGTCATGATTAAATCTAAGATGTCATTGCGAGCGAAGCGAAGCAATCCCAGAGACTTTGCGATTGCTTCGCTTCGCTC
>NZ_JACKZU010000626.1:0-2451 GCF_014222165.1 Nostoc sp. 2RC | reverse complement strand
ATAATTTTGCTCTTTAGCATAAGCAATCATTCGGTTGAGCAAGGAACTTTTGCCCATTTTTTTGGGTGCTTTAATTCTGATTAAGCAACCAGGATGTAATATCTCTTTACAAATTAGTTCTTCTAATGCCGGACGGTTAATGTATAAAGGAGAATCTAGTGGCACAGGGCCGCTAGGATAATCTATCTCGCTAGCTGAGAACACGTCTGAAAAAACCATTTCTAAGCTATATTGTCTTTTGAAATTTTGTTGAATTTGATTTTCTTGATTAGTCTGACCTAGCGAAAAAAAGCTAGGAGGAATTTCTACGTTGGGGAAACAATGCTGTTGGCTGGTTTTTTGACTTGAAGAGTTCCCCGACTTCCAACAAATGTTAGTGGGGAGTTGGGAATGGGAAAGGAAACTTTGTTGATTGTTGGTTGTGAGTTTTTCCCACGAGGAACTCTCTTGTAGATGTTTCCTTAAGACTATATGCAGATTTTTTTTTGTTACTCTCTTCCTAAGGGCTAGAGAAAGGTCTTGCCACAACTGAGAGCCAATTTCCTTAATGTAGTGGTTGGCGTAGCCTGATGTCTTTGACATTTCATCGTAAGTTTTGCCCAACCAAGATTGATACAGCACATACGATTGAATCGAAGCAAGGGGCTTGTCTTGCAGAATTCTTTCTACAGTTTGCAGAAGATCTTCCACGGATATTAAAAATTTTAAATTTATTATGTAAATTTACTACATTTTATATAACAAATATCATATTACTAAATAAATATTTTTGACGAAAAAATTTTGTTATCAGTAGGTATATTTAGAGGAAGTGGGGAATCGGGGATATTACCAAACTTTACTCATATTTAAGATAAAACCAGGCAGTATTGGGTCGCCACTAACACTAGCAGGATTATTCAAACATTCCTCTGATAATCCAGGGCGATAAATATAAACCTTCCGTTGCTTACGGTCAATCAACCAGCCTAACTGTATTCCCGGCTCATTCATGTATTCCTCCATTTTTTCCTTCAAAGTTTGGAGGTTGTCGCTGGGAGATTTGAGTTCAACTACAAAATCTGGACAAATGGGGGCAAATTTTTGCTGTTGTTCTGGAGACAGAGAATTCCATCGTTCTAGTTTAATCCAGGAAGCATCTGGAGAGCGTTCTGCACCTGTTGAGAGCTTAAATCCAGTACTAGAGCTAAAAGTTATACCTGTGCCATCCTGCTCTGACCATACCCATAGCTGCCCAAAAATGTTACCTTCTCTATTTCCTGTCTCTGAACCAGTAGGAGGCATAATTACCAATTCTCCAAACTTATTGCGCTCAATGCGTAAATCGCGATTTACTTGACAGAACTCAAAAAATTGTTCGTCTGTCATTTGCATTGATGGCGGAATTTGCAAAACCAAAGGGGATGAAAACATGAGAATTTCCTCCAGGTTACGATGCCTAGCCCACTGACTTTATTTTCACCCAAAAACAAGGACAGTTGCGTGCTGGGGTTCCCCCCGCCCTTGCAAACTGTCCGTTGCAAAGATAAAGGCAGCCGCATAGGCCGGTTTTCCGACTTTAGCGGACTGCCTGTCGCCAAGATGTAGCTTGGCGGCTTTGCGTCTAATGCAGGAAATCATTTTCAGATTTACTTATTAGGCTGAGGAGTTAAGCGCAGATAAGGTTTAACTTCCTGATAGCCTTTGGGGAATTTCTCTTTGAGGACTTCTGGATCTTTGAGTGAGGGGACAATTACGACATCCTCTCCATCTTTCCAGTCAGCTGGGGTCGCCACACTGTACTTGTCAGTCAATTGTAGAGAATCGATAACCCGCAAAAGTTCATCAAAGTTGCGTCCCGTGCTGGGGGGATATGTGAAACTCAGACGGAGTTTTTTGTTGGGGTCAATTACAAAAACCGATCGCACCGTTACAGCTGCATTGGCATTGGGGTGGATCATATCATAAAGGTCAGAAACCTGGCGATCGGCATCTGCCAAAATTGGGTAGTTAAGAGTCGTGCTTTGAGTTTCTTCGATATCTCCTATCCAGCCGTTATGTGATTCAACATTATCAACACTAAGTGCGATCGCTTTCACATTGCGCTTGTCAAATTCTGGTTTGAGCTTAGCAACTGTGCCCAGTTCCGTTGTACAAACAGGTGTAAAATCAGCAGGGTGAGAGAACAGCACAACCCAGCTGTCACCTGCCCATTCGTAAAAATCGATATCGCCGTGTGTTGAGGCTTGTTTAAAGTTGGGTACTGTATCACCTAAGTGGAGAGCCATGTGAGATTCCCTGTAGCTAGAGAAATATACGTGTTCTACTTTGTCATCATGACACAAAACCCCTATTCCCCAATCGGGCTTTAGCGGTTTTAAACAAAATTTTAGGTTGTCAAGACTTTCGTATACGGCATTGAGCATTGGGCATTGGGCATTGGGCAAGCAGGAGGTGTGGGAGGGGTGGGAG
>NZ_JACKZU010000625.1:0-2455 GCF_014222165.1 Nostoc sp. 2RC | reverse complement strand
CTCCCCACACTCCCCCATCTCCCTCATCTCCCCATCTCTTCCCAGTCAACAGTCAACACTCAACACTCAGCCAGGATTTATTTTAAAGATGACTAAAATTTGGTAGATATTAAGCGATCGCTGTGTTTTTAATTATGAGAAACTTGTGTTTTGAGAACGCTGGGAATTGCCTCAAGTATCTGCGTGACGATTTCTTCGGGTGTTTCTCCTTGGCGCAGGGTGATTTTTAAATCGGCTTGAGAATAAAGTGCTTGGCGTTGTTCGAGGAGCGATCGCAATTTTTCTTGAGGATCGGAATCTTGTAGCAACGGTCTTGTGGTATCATCCGCTAAACGACTGTAAATTACTTCCACTGGCGCATCTAACCACACTATCAAACCGTGGTGTAAATAACTCCAGTTTTCTCGCCGCAATACAATACCGCCACCAGTTGCAATGGTTAATTTTGTAAAAGCGCAAACCTGTGAGAGAACATCGCTTTCCAATTGACGAAATGCTGCTTCTCCTTCTTCGTCAAATATCTGATTGATGGATTTACCTGCTGCTTGAGCAATAACATCATCGGTATCCACAAACCCATAAGCCAGCTGCTTTGCTAGTAAGCGCCCCACTGTTGTCTTACCAACCCCCATCATCCCAATTAAGTACAGGTTGACTCCTTGTAATAAACTGCTCACCAGTTGCTTCGCTCCAATCGTGAGTTATGTTAGCTGCTTCCTAAGGCTCAGATAAAACCTGAGAAGTCTTACAAGAGTTTAATTTTAGTACTGAATTGAGATTTTGCAGAAATCAAAGCCAGAAGCGATGGCAATTTGGGTAGTAGCAAACCCAAAATGTAGTCATACAACAATCTTTCTTAAGATAGATGTGGTATGCAAATCATCTATAATTTAGTCTTTTTTTGAAAGCACAAGTCTTAGTTTCTATCAATTCATCTTTTATTTGAATGGAATTAATTGCCATTATTACTGTTATTTCTGTATTGAAAGTAACAAACACAAGAAATTAACAATTATTCAGTATAGATAAATAATTAATCATCTCACAAATTTAGTAACCTTTGTGAGGTGGCTTAACAAATTTTGTTGAGCTACATTTACGTTTAACGGAAATTTAAGATAACTTCTTTGAAACTTTATCGAAACAATTTCTGTCTATCCAAATAGCCAGTATTTTATCTTTGGCAGACGAATTTAAGTACAAAATATACTGTGTTTTAATCAACACAAAGTGAAATTTTTCATAATTGAGTTAGGACAAGACATGAACAATTAATAATTGATAATCAAAGGTGTAAATAATGACTTATTACTCGGAATTAGCCGAAATATATTTCCAAACTAGAAGTTTCGACATAAAAACTACTGCATATTTCATTTGAATAAGCCTGAATTAATAAATAGTAGGATGAATGAGGCGTCAACTATGGCTCGAATTCGCGACATTGTACAAGAAGCTTTAGCAACTGGCTATTTGACAGTGGAAGCTGAAAATCGACTCCGACAACTGTTGACTACCCCTTATGACTTGGAAGATTTTAATGCTTTCATGAATTTGCAGGAAGCAGCCATGACTGGTAAAGTCAAGCAAGAATCAAGAGAGCGATGTGGTATCAAGTAGAGAGGTAGCTTAATAGTTCTTACCGCCGGGGACGTTCATTGTCATCTTCAGAATCATCTTCAAAAAATCCCCAATCATCGTCATCATCAGCTTGCTTCGTAGTTGGCGGCTGATAAGGGGGAATAATCACTCGATAATCAGCATCGTAAATTGATTCAGTTTTTCCGACTGCTGTATTTTTCGGTTCGCGGTAGCCGTAGGAGTAAACTGAACCAGATTCAGAACTGGTTTTAGGTTGCGATTGGCGTTCGTAAATTTTAGAGTCTCTGGACTGTTGAGTTTGAGGATTGCGAGTAGAGGTTTCTTCGGGTTTTTCATCAAAGTCCCAATCATCTCCACTACTATTTGTCTCCCAATCATCAAACACATCGTTGGTAGGTTCTTGTTTTTTGCTAGCTGGTGGTGGATTGGGACGAGTATATGTAGGTTCTTCTCTAGGATTTGCCTTTGCGCGAGATGAAGTTGCTGCTGGTCTGTCAGGAGTTTGGCGTTGTCCTGGGGCAAAGTAATTCGATAATTTAAACAACGTCGTAATAAATATAGATGTAAAAGCACCAGCGACTGTACTAAACAAAACCCACATCGCTAGCGGTAACGGTTGAGTCCGCAGACCTAAAAATACCAGCGATAGTGGAGGTGACCAATTCTGAACTAACAACAGCGTTAGTCCTCCCAGTACCGCCACCAACAGAATCAAGCGAATTACAGCCATAGTAAAGGCAAAAGTAAAAAATAACTCTATCTTTCTTTTACAACAAATTTAAGCAGGAAGGCCAGTAGTGGTGAGGTGACCGTGGCTGCTGTCTGGGAAGAAACACAATAGGGGGAAGGGGGA
>NZ_JACKZU010000624.1:0-2463 GCF_014222165.1 Nostoc sp. 2RC | reverse complement strand
GGTGCGTTCCGTTCCCTCCAAATGGCATAAAGCCAAGGACGAGGGACAAGAATCAAAGTAGGGAATTAACCCGAACTGAACCTTGATAACTTAACTTTCGTGTTGGTGAGAGAAATAACTCAAGTCCAACCCTCCTTGGTGCAGGAGTGACAGCATCACCCCCATTAAGTGCGATTGGTTATCAATCTGAATGAAGCGGGGCGAAATGTTGGTAAACCCAGAGTCCGACTGGTAACCCCAGCTAGCACCTGACTACGAACAGGAAACGAACTCTCGTCTGAACTGCCGTTAGTTCTACGCAGCCTACTCGGAATATTGGCTGTAAACAAAAAGTTAATGGGTCTAAGTACAATTGGTCTTCTAACAATTGTAAAGAGCAATTTGACTCTGCTATGCAAATTGACGCACCCACAACAGACCCCGGCGGATAGAGAGGTTCTAAGGTCAGAAACCAACGAAAGTTAGGAACGGAATAACCCCATATACGCTCTCCACTTAGGTCGATAAACGGAGCAGCAACCAGCGCAAGCGTATATGTGGGAGGGATTGGGTCAGAAGCCAACGCCAAGTTGTAATGACTTGGATATGCTGACAGACCCACGGTTGAGTGGATGGTAAAGCTGTAAGTAGTAGTAAATATGACTAATACGAGTTTCAAGACTACGGTGGAATGGAATGCTATCCCCTGGCAAAAGCTAGAGAGGAAAGTATTTAAGCTACAAAAACGGATTTACCGAGCCTCTGGTCGTGGTGACGTTAAAACGGTTCGGAAACTTCAAAAGACCCTGATAAAATCCTGGTCAGCTAAGTGTCTGGCAGTACGTAGAGTAACTCAAGACAACAAAGGCAAGAAAACTGCTGGAGTAGACGGGGTAAAATCCTTAACGCCAAAGCAACGAATTGCACTGGTAAATCAACTTCGGATGAACCATAAAACAAAACCCACCCGAAGAATATGGATACCAAAACCTGGAAAGGAAGAAAAACGACCCCTTGGGATACCTACATTACATGACCGAGCGATGCAAGCCCTAGTGAAATTGGCTCTAGAACCCGAATGGGAAGCTAGATTTGAACCAAATAATTTCGGCTTTAGACCAGGACGCAACTGCCATGATGCCGTCGAAGCAATATTTAACTCAATAAAGCAAAAGGCAAAATATGTCCTCGATGCTGATATTGCAAAATGTTTCGACAGTATCAACCACCAGAAACTCCTTGAGAAGATAAACTCCTATCCTTCAATCAATCGCCTAATAAAGGCATGGCTAAAATCAGGAGTAATCGACAAAAAGCAGTTTTTCAAGACATACGAGGGAACGCCACAAGGAGGGGTATTATCCCCACTTTTAGCGAACATCGCCCTACACGGACTAGAAAACCGAATCAGACAGGAATTC
This sequence comes from Nostoc sp. 2RC, assembly GCF_014222165.1. Classification (NCBI taxonomy): domain Bacteria; kingdom Bacillati; phylum Cyanobacteriota; class Cyanophyceae; order Nostocales; family Nostocaceae; genus Nostoc; species Nostoc sp. 2RC. The sequence continues at coordinate 1,063 of NZ_JACKZU010000624.1, read as the reverse complement.
CCGAAACTTGGTAAACAAAATCGAGAAACCTGGTTCCACAAAAAAGGCGAAGAATTTAACCCGCCGGGAGTGGTACGGTATGCCGACGATTTTATCGTCATGCACGAAAATCTATCCGTAATCAAGAAATGTCGAGAAATTATCACTGAGTGGTTGGCAGAAATTGGTCTTGAATTACAACCTAGTAAAACCAGAATAGTCCATACTTTTCTTTCACATGAAGGAGAAAAGCCAGGGTTTGATTTCTTGGGGTTTAATATTAGACAACACCAAGTAGGGAAAAACCAATCAGGCAAGGATTCAAAAGGAAATAGACTAGGGTTCAAGACAATTATCACCCCCAGCAAAGAAAGTCAAAAGAGACATTTCAGGGTAATAGCTGAAACTGTGGATTCTCTTAAGGCAGCCTCTCAAAGTAAAGTGATTAATGCACTAAATCCCATCATTAGAGGATGGAGTAATTTTTACTCCACAGTAGTTAGTAGGGATACATTTGAGAAACTGTCTCATCTCACTTTCTGGAAGCTAAAACGCTGGGCAAAAAGACGACACCCACGAAAATCAAATCAATGGATTGAAGCCAAATATTGGCAAACTCAAGGAAACGATAATTGGGTGTTCGTTCCAAAAGGGGATGAAAACCAACGTCTTTATAGACACACTTACACTAAGATACAACGTCATGTGAAAGTGAGAGGAGAAACATCACCCTTTGATGGTAATTGGGTTTATTGGAGTTCAAGAATAGGCAATCATCCTGAAAAGCCAATGAGAATAACTAAACTTCTCAAACAGCAAAAAGGGAAATGCGCCCACTGTAACCTATATTTTAGTGACAATGACCTGATGGAAGTTGACCATATTATCCCCAAATCTCAAGGTGGGAAAAATGAATACAACAATTTCCAAATTCTTCACCGTCATTGTCATGACAGAAAAACAAACCACGAGTTACAAGGTACTTATGACAGAAGCCACACAACTGAGGAGCCGGATGACGCGAAAGTGTCACGTCCGGTTCTGAAGACGAGTTGAAAAGGTGACTTTTCAGCTTAGTTCAACA
>NZ_JACKZU010000623.1:0-2465 GCF_014222165.1 Nostoc sp. 2RC | reverse complement strand
GGGGAGCAGGGGAGAGTTGTTGTACAAGTTTTTTCTCCTCTGCCCCTGGAGCCTCTGCGCCCCTGGAGCCTCTTGTGCCCAATGCCCCACATAGACGTTGCTAACACATGGTGGTGTTAATGAAGTTTGATATCTTATCAAAGTCTTACAAAAGAAAATCAATACGTGTTTTACCCTTAATACTCAGTTTCATAATGGTTTTGTTTATCGGCAGCCAGAGTATAGCTACACCAACAAAATCTACAGAGATATTATGGGATACCTATGGAATACCGCATATCTACGGTAAAGACGATGCAAGTGCTTTTTATGCCTTTGGTTGGGCACAAATGCAAAGTCATGGAGATTTGCTTTTGCGTCTTTATGGTCAAGCACGGGGACGTGCGGCGGAATACTGGGGTGAAGAATATGTAGAGTCAGATCGTTGGGTACTGTCTATGGGAGTCCCAGAACGCGCTGGTGTTTGGTATCAAGCACAAAATCCCAGTTTTCGCAAGTATCTAGATGCTTTTGCCGCCGGGATCAATGCTTATGCTTCCCAAAATCGAAACTCTATTGATGATGGTGTAGAGGTGGTGCTACCAGTCAAGGGAGAAGATGTGATGGCTCATTTACATCGGGTACTGAATTTCACCTTTGTGGTGGATCCAGAACTGGTATTTGATTTGAGCAAACAAAAGTTGCCAGCCGGATCTAATGGTTGGGCCATTGCACCAACTCATTCAGCTAGCGGAAACGCTATGTTGCTAGCCAACCCACATTTACCTTGGTCGGATTTGTTTTTATGGTACGAAGCCCAAATCACCACACCGGGAATTGATGCTTATGGGGTAACACTTGTGGGTATTCCTGTATTGGCGATCGCCTTTAACAATAATTTGGGTTGGACTCACACCGTTAACACCTATGATGGTTGGGATTTGTATGAACTCACACCAAAAGATAATGGTTACCTGTTTGATGGTAAAGTCCGCAAATTCCTTGCCAAAACTGTGTCGTTGAAGGTGAAACAAAAAAATGGTTCTTTAAAGGAGCAACGATTACTAGTTAAAAGTTCCATCCACGGGCCTGTAATAGCTGAAAAAAATGGTAAAGCCATAGCACTGAGAGTTGTTGGTCTTGACCGACCAGGCGTACTCCAACAATGGTGGGATATGGCACGAGCAAAAAACCTTAAGCAATTTGAAACCGCACTCAAACGCTTGCAACTATCGATGTTTACGGTGATGTATGCCGATAGAGAAGGACATATTATGCACCTATTCAACGGTCAAGTTCCGATACGTCAACAAGGAGATTTTGCATATTGGCAAGGTGTTATTCCTGGAGATACATCTAAAACTTTATGGACAAAAATCCATCCATACCAAGATTTACCGCGCATAGTCGATCCCAAGAGTGGTTGGTTGCAAAATGCTAACGATCCACCGTGGACAACTACCTTCCCAACGGCGATTAATGCAGATAATTACCCGCCTTACATGGCACCTCGTTTCATGGATTTTCGATCGCAACGTTCCGTGAGGATGTTAGCAGAAGATGACAAAATCTCTTTTGATGAAATGATTGCATACAAACACTCGACTCGCATGGAAATGGCCGATCGCCTTTTGGACGATTTAATTCCTGCTGCCCGTAAGTATGGTAAAGATTTGGGGCAAAAAGCAGCTAATGTTCTAGAAACCTGGGATCGGCAAGCTAATGCAGATAGTCGAGGGGCGGTACTATTTGCCTTTTGGGTTCAACAGCTGGACTTAAATAAAACATTTAGTCAACCTTGGAGTGAAAACTCCCCACGCACCACACCCGATGGTTTAGCCGATCCACAAAGTGCAGTTGCAACCCTAGAAGCAGTGGCAGCAAAAATAGAAAAAACCTATGGAAGTATTGATGTGGCATGGGGAGATGTTTTTCGACTGCGTTATGGCAATATAGATTTACCTGCCAACGGTGGTGCCGATCCTCTGGGAATTTTCCGAAACTTGTATGCATCACCACAACCAGATGGAAAGTTTAAATCTGAAGCTGGCGATTCCTATGTTGCAGCAATTGAATTTTCTAACCCAGTACGAGCAATGGCACTCACCAGCTACGGCAATGCAACTCAACCGGGATCGCCGCACATTGGCGATCAATTAAACTTGTTCGCCAAGAAAAAGTTGCGTCCCGTGTGGCGCGATCGCTCTGATATCCTTGCCCATCTAGAAGCACGAAAAGTATTCTAGTAGTTCGCTTTCGTGACTTGGTTCTTTAAAGGGGAAAGGGGAAAGGTTTTAAATCCCTTACCTTGGGGCATGGGGCATGGGGCATGGTGAAAGGGAAAGGGGTAAGGGGGAAAGGTTAAATTTATCTCTTTACCCTTCACCCTTCACCCTTTACCCTTTACCCTTTACCCTTTACCCTTTACCCTTCACCTTTTACCCTTCACCCTTTACCCTTTCCCCTTTCCCCTTTACCCTTTCCCC
>NZ_JACKZU010000622.1:0-2466 GCF_014222165.1 Nostoc sp. 2RC | reverse complement strand
GTGCGATTCGTTTAACCCAAATGAGTAGAAATACTCTCTTAAGGTTAGCTAGGTTAACCAACCTAGACAACTTGGATTTCTGTATGGGTGAAATTCCCATCCTACAGGTGCAGTAGTGACAGCATATCCCTTACGGTAGCGACTAGTCATCAATCCGTAAAGCAGGGATAAAAGACGGTAACTCAAAATCCAATTGAGAACCCCGTCGAGCATAGCTGGTCATGAGTAGAAAACGAACCCTTGATAGAACCATCGTAATAATTAACAAGCCTACGTGGATTATTGGCTTGCCCAAAAGGGGAAAGGATAATTGACAAAGTTTTGTCAAAATGGCGAGGCAACTTCGGGATTGACCGAGCAAGCACCCATAATAAACCCGGTGGAAAGAGGGACTCTAAAATCAGCATTAAACGGAAAACCAGGAACGAAGTAACCCGAACGTATGCTCTTGTAGAAATGGTCGATGCTACAAGCAACTGCTAAGTGGATGCTACGGAACGGGAAGGATTGCCTAAAAAGCAAAAGCCTTTGGGAAAGCCAAAGGATAAGCAGACATAGGCACGATGATTTGGATGGTATTGCTATAAGTAGCAATGTAAAAGTTATGAGCGAGTTAAAGACTACGCATGAATGGAACAAAATCCCCTGGCGAAAGCTAGAAAGGAAATTGTTTAAGTTGCAAAAACGGATTTACCAAGCCTCAAATCGTGGTGATGTCAAAACAGTCCATAAACTCCAACGACTATTGATGAAATCCTGGGGTGCAAAATGTATTGCAGTCCGGCGAGTTACACAGGAAAATTCAGGCAAGAAAACAGCCGGAGTAGACGGAGTTAAATCATTAAACCCAAAACAAAGGTTAAAACTTGTCCAAAACCTGAAACTATCCCAGAAAGCAAAACCAACCAGAAGGGTATGGATTCCTAAACTTCATGGGGAAGAAAAGCGACCCTTGGGAATACCTGTAATTACAGACCGTGCGATACAAGCATTAGTAAAATTTGCAATCGAGCCAGAATGGGAGGCACATTTTGAGCCAAACAGTTACGGCTTTAGACCAGGACGCTCATGTCACGATGCAATAGGAGCAATATTCAACGCAATTAAGCAAGAGTCTAAATATGTGTTGGATGCCGATATATCGAAATGCTTCGACAAAATTAACCATCAAGCCTTATTAACAAAGTTGAACACATTTCCCAGCCTTCGTCACCAAATCAGAGCGTGGCTAAGAGCCGGGGTGATAGATAATGGCGAATTATTTCCGACAACTATTGGTACACCACAAGGCGGGTGTATATCGCCTTTATTGGCAAATATAGCCCTTCACGGGATGGAAAACTGGATACACCAAAAGTTTCCCCAACGGCAACCAAAAGTTAACGGCAAAAGAGTATTTACTCCCAGCCCAATTTTGATTCGCTATGCAGATGATTTTGTGATTGTACACAAAGACATCGAAGTCATTCAAAAATGTCAACAAGCTATAGCTGAATGGTTATCAGACATGGGCTTAGAATTGAAACCGAGTAAAACCAAAATTTCCCATACACTTCATAAGTATGAAGGAAAAATTGGGTTTGACTTCTTAGGATTTACAGTTCGACAATATCCTGTAGGAAAGAACCGAACAGGTAAGAATTCAAATGGAAAACCATTAGGTTTCAAAACACTCATCACTCCCAGCATTGAGAAAATCAAACAACATACCTCAAAAATTGGCAAAATCATTAAAACATATCATGCGGCTAATCAAGCACAATTGATTAAAAGATTGAATCCAATTATTAGAGGATGGACAGCTTACTATTCAACGGTAGTTAGTAAACGTACCTATAGTAAAGTTGATTCATGTATATACCAGCAACTTTTTGCTTGGGCTAAACGTCGTCACCCAAAACAAAATCATCAACAGATTGCTCATAAATATTGGTCAACTGTTGGCAATGACCATTGGGTTTTTACCAATAAACAGTCGGACAATATCCAGCATCTTATCAAACACGAGAAAACTCGGATAGTGAGACATATCAAGGTGCAAGCACAACGCAGTCCTTATGATAGCGATTGGGTTTACTGGAGTATGAGAATGGGCAGACATCCAGAAGTTAAACCAGAAATAGCTATTCTTCTGAAGAAACAAAAGGGTAAATGCTCTGAGTGTGGACTATACTTCCAAGATGAAGATTTGTGGGAAATAGACCATATAATTCCTCGCTCAAAAGGCGGGAATAATAGTTACCAAAATAAACAATTACTTCATCGACATTGCCATGATAATAAAAGTGCCAATGATAATACATTATTCATTTACGCACAAGAATTAGATGAGGATTATATCAATAGTAATCCTTTCTAGAGGTATGTATGACAAACACCAAATCATTGAGGAGCCGTGTGAATCGAAAGATTCATGCACGGTTTTGTAGCCGAGTCAGGAGGGTGACTTCCTGGCTTAGGCATCTC
>NZ_JACKZU010000621.1:0-2471 GCF_014222165.1 Nostoc sp. 2RC | reverse complement strand
TTTGTTTTTACACAAGCACGTTCAACCCTATTTCTTCCCCTTCTCCTTTCGCCGGCAGCGTCAGATGTTTATAAGACACAGTCCCCCCCCCCACCGCCATACCCAGAATTAATAATTACCTCATCTCCTAGCGGGATATGGGCCTTTATGCAGTAAAATAAAACTTAATCAAGGTAGAAATCATTAGAACAAAAAATTACCATGACAGCTTTTACAGCACCTAAAAACGAAACCATCGCTTTTGACTTAGAAAAATTAAACCAGGAGTTTGAAACTGCCACTCCCAAAGAAATCTTGGCATGGTCTATAGAAAACATCCCCACCGGACTGGTGCAAACCAGTGCTTTTAATGTGGATGACATGGTAATTACCCACATTCTTTACAGCGAACTGAAGTTTCCTGTTCCTGTAATCTTTCTCGATACCCTGTACCACTTCGATGAAACCCTAGAACTAGTTGCTAAAGCCAAACAAATATACAACCTCGATCTGCAAACTTACAAAACTTTAGAAGCGGATAGCCCCGAAGCTTTTGAAGCCAAATTTGGCGATGCACTCTGGGACAAAGATATTCTCAAATTCCACGACATTACCAAAATTGAACCACTGCTACGGGGTTTAGACGAACTCAACAGTGTGGCTTGGATTACTGGACGCCGCCGCGACCAAGCAGTAACCCGTGCTAACATGCCCATCTTTGAACTAGACGGTAAAGGTCGTTTGAAAGTAAATCCCATAGCTACCTGGACGCGCAAAGATAGCTGGCTTTACGTAGCGGAACACGGAGTTATCTACAATCCCTTACACGACCAAGGTTATCCCAGCATCGGCGACAAACCCATCACAACAAAAGTCAAAGATGGCGAAGACGAACGCGCCGGACGCTGGCGGGGAAGCGATAAAACAGAATGCGGTATTCATATTTAGTTACTGGTCATTAGTCATTAGTCATTAGTCATTGGTTAGTAGTTAAAAATAAGAAATGACAAAAGACAAAGCGCAAAGTCGAGCCACTGCGTTCCTGTCGCCTTGCGTCGGAAAGCAAGTGGCGTTGAGCCAAGGCTTCCTTGGATCAGAACTTTGTAAGAGACGACAAATGACTAAGGACAAAGAACAAATATGATTAAAATCCTCCACCTTTCTGATATCCACATGGGAAGCGGCTTTTCCCACGGACGAATTAATCCGGCGACTGGATTAAATACACGATTGGAGGATTTTGTCAATACATTATCTCGATGTATTGACCGAGCGATCGCAGATCCGGTAGATTTAGTAATATTTGGTGGCGATGCTTTTCCTGATGCGACACCACCACCTTATGTACAACAAGCTTTTGCTAATCAGTTTCGCCGTTTGGTAGATGCGAATATTCCCACAGTACTGTTAGTGGGAAATCACGACCAACATTCCCAAGGATTAGGAGGCGCGAGTTTATGTATTTACCGCACCTTGGGAGTGCCTGGTTTTGTCGTTGGCGACACATTGACCACTCATCACATCAAAACTCGTAATGGCAAAGTACAAGTAATTACCCTGCCTTGGCTGACTCGTTCGACGCTAATGACTCGCCAAGAAACTGAGGGTTTGTCTTTGGCCCAAGTCAATGAACTATTAACAGAACGCCTGCGAGTTGTTTTAGAAGGGGAAGTTCGCCGTCTTGACCCCCATGTGCCAACTGTGCTTTTGGCTCACTTGATGGCTGACAATGCAACTTTAGGTGCAGAACGCTACTTAGCAGTGGGTAAAGGTTTTACTCTGCCTTTATCTTTGTTGACGCGGCCTTGTTTTGATTACGTAGCATTGGGACATGTCCATCGTCATCAAAATTTAAATAAATCCAACAACCCGCCGGTGATTTATCCAGGAAGTATTGAGCGGGTAGATTTTAGTGAAGAAAAAGAAGACAAAGGATATGTAATAGTAGAACTGGAACGGGGTAAAACAGAGTGGGAGTTTTGTCAGTTACCAGTCCGGGATTTTTGCACAATTGAGGTGGATGTCTCCAAAGCAGAAGATCCGCAAGGGGCATTAATCAAAGCGATCGCCAAGTATGATATTGAAGATGCTGTAGTGCGGTTAATTTACAAACTGCGCTCAGAACAGATGGATTTAATTGAAAGTGCTTCTTTACATACTGCTTTAAGTGCGGCTCATACCTACACTATGCAAGCAGAATTAGTCAGTCAATTGGCTCGACCGCGAATTCCCGAATTGAGTGCTAGTAGTAGCATTGACCCAATGGAAGCCTTGAAAACTTACTTAAACAATCGCGAAGACCTCAAAGACATTGCAGCCGCAATGCTAGAAGCAGCACAAAAGTTGCTAGCAGATGATGTAGAAATCTGGCTAGAAGCTGCAACTAATGAATAGCATAAAGCCTATTAATTTACCAGACTCCACTCCCCAAAACTTATATAGAAATGGCGATCGCTATACGAATAGAAGATTTAGGGATTGGGGGATTGGGG
>NZ_JACKZU010000062.1:0-27303 GCF_014222165.1 Nostoc sp. 2RC | reverse complement strand
TGGGTAGGGGCAGGTCGGGTCGGTAGAGCGGGAAAGAAGGGGGATGGGGGAAAGGAAGTGTGCTTTTGGTGCTGTGGTTCTTCGTCGGTTTTGTTTGGGGTTGGGAAAATTTGCAGTAGTAAGTCATCGAGGGTTTGAGATTGAGCTAACTGAGATATGACACACTTGGGTAAATACTCAGTATCCCAGGTACTGTGGAGAGTTTCGCCAATAAATAGCCCCCAGTGCAACCGAGAATTGCCAATTTCCAAAGCCAGCCAAATATTGTTTGTGTGTAGCGCCAGTTGCTTTAAGTCCGGGAACCAGCCCAAGGTAGTGGCTTGTGTGTGCCTCTGTGGTTCAAGCATTTGATTTTTTTTAACATGAATATAAATTTTTTAATAAAAATTTACATAAAACACATGTCACAATAAAGCAAGAGGAATAAATACTCAATTTGTCAAGGAGGGGGGTTATGGTAGCGCTCACCGAAAAAACTGAAAAACGACTGACTATACAGACTGTGGAAATCGCTCAAGATACAACGGCAATTCGGTCACTGGATTGGGATCGCGATCGCTTTGATATTGAGTTCGGTTTACAAAACGGTACTACTTATAACTCGTTTCTCATTCGGGGCGAACAAACTGCCTTGGTTGATACTTCCCACGAAAAGTTTCGTCAATTATATTTTGATACCCTCACGGGACTAATCAACCCCAAAGAAATCGATTATTTGATTATCAGCCACACCGAGCCAGACCACAGCGGTTTAGTAAAAGATTTGCTACAAATGGCTCCGGATATTACTGTTGTCGCTTCTAAGGTAGCAATTCAGTTTCTAGAGGATTTGGTGCATCAGCCATTTAAGCGGCGGATTGTGAAAAATGGCGATCGCTTAGATTTAGGTAACGGTCACGAATTTGAATTTGTGATTGCACCAAATTTACATTGGCCGGATACAATTTTTAGCTTCGACCATAAAACCAAAATTCTCTTCACCTGCGATGCATTCGGGATGCATTATTGTTCCGATACCACCTTCGACGAAGATTTAAAAACTTTAGAAGCAGACTTTAAATATTACTACGAATGTTTGATGGGGCCAAATGCCCGGTCAGTGTTGTCTGCCCTCAAACGGATGGCGGAATTAAAAACCATCGCCATGATTGCCACTGGTCACGGCCCGTTATTATCCCACAATGTTGAGGAACTAGTTGGACGTTACCGCACTTGGAGTCAAAACCAAGCCAAGCCAGAAACCACCATTGGCATATTTTACGTTTCTGAATACGGTTATGGCGATCGCCTCGCCCAAGCAATTGCCAACGGTATCAGCAAAACCAATGTTGGTATAGAAATTGTAGACTTGGGGTCTGAAGTAGATTTACAAGAACTGCGGGAATTAGTCGGCCGTTGTGCGGGATTAGTTGTTGGTTTACCTCCGGCTTCTGGCGCTGCTAGCATCCAAGCTGCACTCAGCACAATTTTAGGATCTGCCAAAGAAAAGCAAGCCATCGGCGTATTTGAAAGTGGCGGCGGCGATGACGAACCCATAGATCCTTTGTTGAGTAAATTCCGGAATTTGGGCTTGACAACGGTTTTCCCAGCAATTCGGATTAAGGAAACCCCCACAGAAAACATCTACAAGCTTTGTGAAGAAGCGGGTACAGACTTGGGACAATGGGTAACCCGCGATCGCAGCATCAAAGCCATGAAATCCCTTGGTGCAGACTTAGACAAAGCACTAGGTAGACTTAGCGGCGGACTGTATATTATCACAGCCAAAAAAGGCGATGTTTCCAGCGCCATGTTAGCTTCCTGGGTTGCTCAAGCCAGCTTCAAACCCTTAGGATTTTCCATTGCAGTGGCCAAAGACCGGGCGATAGAATCACTGATGCAAGTAGGCGATCGCTTTGTGCTTAACGTCTTAGAAGAAGGCAATTTCCAACCACTGATGAAGCACTTTTTGAAACGATTCGCCCCTGGTGCAGACCGCTTTCAAGGAGTCAGAACCCAGCCAGCCGAAAATGGTGCCCCCATCCTCACCGACGCCCTCGCCTACATGGAATGCGAAGTCGTCAGCCGTATGGACTGCGGCGACCACTGGGGAGTATACAGCACCGTCTACGCCGGACGAGTTTCTAAACCAGATGCCTTAACTGCGGTGCATCATCGGAAAGTTGGAAACCATTATTAATTTTGGATTTTGAGATTTTGCGGAAAGTCTGAGCGGAGGCTTCCTCCGATCAGAACTTTCAAAGACGGATTTTAGATTAGTAATCCAAAATCCAAAAATCTTGAATATTGTCTGAATTTGATCCAGTATTTCGATGTTCAATTAATCATCCAAAATTTAAAATCTAAAATTCAAAATTCTTTGTATTATGTCAACAAACAAACCCCGTGACGTTCAAGTTTTCCCCATTGCTACAGATACAAGATTGTTGCGATCGCGCAGTTGGTCGAGGCTGAGATTTGAAATCGAATATGCTCTGGCTAAGGGAACGACTGCTAATTCTTATTTAATTGAAAGTGATAAAAACGCCCTGATTGACCCTCCTGGGGAAACCTTTACAGAAATTTTTTTAGCAGCGTTGCAGGAGCGTTTTGATGTTACAAAACTCGATTATGTAATTTTGGGACATATCAATCCTAATCGGGCTGCAACTTTAAAAGCATTGCTGGAAATTGCCCCACAAATTACTTTTGTCTGTTCCAATCCAGGGGCGATAAATTTACGTGGGGCGCTGGAAAATCCAGATTTGCCAATTCTGGTAATGCGGGGAGAAGAAACTCTGGATTTGGGTAATGGGCATAATTTAGAATTTATTCCCACCCCCAACCCCCGCTATGCAGACCACCTTTGCACCTACGACCCGCAAACAGAAATTCTCTACTCAGATAAGTTGTTTGGGGCCCATGTTTGCGGCGACCAAGTATTTGATGAAGGCTGGGAAATTTATAACGAAGACCGCCGCTATTATTTTGATTGCTTGATGGCTCCCCACGCCCGTCAAGTGGAAACAGCGCTGGAGAAACTTGCAGATTTGCCTGTGCGAATGTACGCCACTGGACATGGCGCTTTAGTTCGTTATGGCTTAATCGAACTCACCAAAGCTTATCGAGAATGGAGTCAGCAACAAACTTCTGCTGACTTGACAGTAGCGCTGATTTATGCATCAGCCTATGGAAATACAGCTACTTTAGCTCAGGCGATCGCTCGTGGCATTACCAAAGCTGGAGTAGGGGTAGAATCGATTAACTGCGAATTCACTGACCCAGAAGATATCCGTGCAGCTGTGGAAAAATCTGCTGGCTTTATCATGGGTTCTCCTACCCTTGGCGGTCACGCACCCACACCCGTGCAAACAGCTTTAGGAATTGTCCTGGCCACAGCAACCAATAATAAACTTGCTGGTGTGTTTGGTTCCTTCGGCTGGAGTGGTGAAGCGGTGGATTTAATTGAAGGTAAATTAAAAGATGCTGGTTATCGGTTTGGTTTTGATACCATCCGCGTCAAATTTAAACCAGACGATCCCACCTTGCAGCTTTGCGAACAAGCCGGTACAGACTTTGCCCAGACATTGAAGAAAGCGAAAAAAGTGCGAACGCAAAGTGTTCCTGCCACCAGCGTCGAACAAGCAGTTGGGCGAATTGTCGGTTCGCTGTGCGTTCTCACCGCCAAACAAGATGACATTTCCAGCGCTATGTTAGCTTCTTGGGTATCTCAAGCTAGCTTTAGTCCCCCTGGTTTAACCATCGCTGTAGCCAAAGACCGGGCTGTAGAAAGTTTGACACACTCAGGAAATAAATTTGTCCTAAATATCCTCAGAGAAGGCAATCATTTGGGGTTGATGAAGCATTTTCTCAAACCCTTTGGCCCCGGACAAGACCGATTTGCCGATGTGGCTAGCCAAGAAGCTGAAAACGGTTCTCCCGTCTTGACAGATGCTTTAGCATATCTTGAATGTTCCGTACAAAACCGCATGGAATCCGGCGACCATTGGCTGGTTTATGCAACCGTCGATAATGGCAAATTGTTAGATAATGATGGCATCACAGCCGTGCATCATCGCAAAACAGCAACTCATTATTAATTGGGTATGTGGTATGGGGAATTAGGTACTCTTTCTCACTCTGGTTAAACAATCATAGACACCGCATAACACCCCAATGTACCTGACTGTATAAAGCTTATCTATGGGTGTTCGAGGTTACTAGCAGTGGGTGATTGGGAAGATTAGCTAGCATTGCTGATTGTGTCTTTATACTAGCTAAGGAGCAATTCAATGGATACAGTTGTGCTAAATTTAGAGCCAATTCTTCGCCTTACAGATGAGCAGTTTTATCAACTGTGTATGGCCAATAAAGATTTAAACTTAGAGCTGGATGCCAAAGGAGAACTAATTATTGTGCCACCAGTGGGCGGGGAAAGTGGAAATCAAGAGGCAGATTTAATTACTGATTTGAATATTTGGAATCGCCAAACAAAATTAGGAATAGTTTTTAGTTCTTCAACTATCTTCAATTTGCCAAATGGAGCAAAACGATCGCCCGATGCAGCTTGGGTAAAATTGTCACGATGGGAAGCGCTAACTGTAGAGCAACGTCAAAAATTCCCACCATTGACACCTGACTTTATCATCGAACTTAGATCCCAGAGCGATGGCCTAAAAACTCTGCAAGACAAAATGCAAGAGTATATAGAAAATGGTTTACGCTTGGGTTGGCTGATTAACCCCCAAGCCCAGGAAGTAGAGATTTACCGGCCAACACACTCTGTAGAAGTTCTGAAAATGCCAGCACTACTCTCTGGAGAAGAGGTTTTGTCTGGATTTGAGTTACTAGCGGTCTGCCAACCCAAAAATGCTGGATGAGGGCTGGGGGAAGGGGTAAAGGGTAAGGGATTTAAAACCTTTCCCCTTTCCCCTTTCCCCTTTCCCCCGCCAAGTGAACTTGGCAAACTACTAATTTAATTCCCAGTGGCAGCACGAAATACATTTATAAAACTTATTAGAGTAACTATTAGTAGTAGCTTTAAGTTTCTTCATGTATAGAGAGCTTAAATATCAAGGGATAGGTAAAAGTAGAGCCTAAATGGCAACATTGCTTTCTTGAGTTTAGCTATTGTCAGTGTTGAGTTTATCCACAGTGGACTCAACACTTAGACCGATGGCTTAATTACGTAGTTTTTGTATCAAAATTTATATTTAAGTTGCAATTTCGTACTGGTTTTACTAATTGCACTCTCATCTGCTCAAATATATATAGCTAGGAGGAATAAGTTTGGTATACCCAATAATCTCTACATACCAAAATCTACGTTAAATAGATAATAGATTAAACATGTAAGCCAGAGGTCTTATAACAACGTAAAACTACGATAGAGCGTCTGATAGTAGTTAATTTAGCTGCACGTCGTTCATAAAAACGCAATTTGTAGCTTTTCTGTAGTTGACTAGTGGTAGATTTGAGTTACTCTTGAAGCGATCGCTTCGTGTAGGAATCTACCCTGACAGGAGTGTATAAAGACATAAGTTATATTTAACAATTCTGTCCCAGATTTTGAATTTCCAAACTGAATAGTTTGATACGGCGCTCAAAAACCTGATGCTCTACCCTAAACAAGGTAGTCAATTAAAGACTCAATATCATCTGTCTAGTAATTGTAATGAATAGTTTACAATACCAGTGGATGGGAAAATCTAAAGAAAATATAAAAGTAACTCAAACGACTGTGGTGTCTGGAGGACAAAAGTGTTTCTGAGACTAGCACATCAACATAGACAATTCGTCCAAGACTTGGTAATGAACCTGCAAGCCTTGGCAATTGTACTGGAGCGACGCGGATATCCTGCGTCCTGTTATACCTGTGGCGACCAGATGAATAGCGCATCATTTATGGTTAGCTTGGGTGATAATCACCTAATTCGCTTTTTAGTGTCTGACTACGGGATTACCTGGACAGAAATGCGGGATGACCGCGAATTAATGAAGTTAGAGGGTGCAGAGGCAATTAACCAGCTACAAGAGTTGGCTAATCTTGTCAAACAATCTGTGCAAATTGATACAGAATCTAAAACTTTAGCCAAGAAGTGTTAAGGTTCCAAAACTCGATGGTGAATGACAAATTGATTTACGGTAACTGGTGATTGGTAATAGCGGCTTGCTTAGCGATCGCTCATTATTCATTCTCCGTTACCATTCAGTGGTGGTTAGTGATTGCCTACCGCATCTTTTTTGTATCTACCAAAATTATCAGGTGTTAAAACGCACCACGGTTAGAGGTGGGGTCTAGATTTTTGGTAACAGCACTTACGTACTGTTTTAATCCAAAATTACAGTCCGTTACCAATCAAAATAAATGGTGCCCAGTAATAGGGATGACTAAAGTTACTAACTTGCCTTGCAGGTGCATTGCCAGTTTTGAGCGAGTATCCGTTAATTAATGAGATTTGAGCCTGTCGTAGGGCTTCGGTTTTAGTCAGTTTTTTGCCAGAGAGAATATTATAAAAAGCGCTCATCAGTGCTTGTGTACCACCATCATCCACAGACCATAACGAAGCGATGGCGGCTCTAGCGCCGGTTTGCTGCATTTGATAGCCAAAGCCCAAAATTTCCTCACCGTTACCTAACTTGCCTCCCAAGCCGGTTTCGCAGGCACTCAACACTACCAAATCTACATTGGGGAGCGACCAAGTAGAGACATTTCTAAAGTTAACGCGATCGCCATTTCCGAATAAAATAAACGAATCTTCTGGTTTACCCACCACAAAGGCTGCATGGGTGGCTAAATGCACAATTGTATAGTCATCCATTTGGGGTACAGCAACTTCGGGACTAAAGGCATCATCTAAAAGCTTCTTGGTTTCAGGAACCGCCGCCGCTAAACTTTCTACTTCCCGCGTTGCAAAGGGCAAACCAGCAAAAGCAATCTGTCGATTACCAACTTTGATTTTATAATTACCTTTAGTAAAAGCACCTGCTAAAGCCCGCAAATTAGATTGTTTTGGGGTGTTTAAGTTAGTTAAACTGGCAGATGTAATGTGATTTACGCTAAAGCGCTGCACTAGCCATTGTTTGCCATCATATAAAGCAGTTAAAGGAATATAGCGTAACTGGTCATCTGGAGCGTAAATCAGAGTTTGTGTACTTAATAGCTGCAAGTCTTTTTCTATTGGTTTAATTAGCCAGTTATACAATTGGCGTGCAGGTGTTTTGACATCTTCACCAGGATTAATTAAAGCTTCGCGGAAGTTTTTAATTGTTTGATGGAGATTTTCGCTTTTGACCGCAACGCTGTGATGAATTGGTGGAGAATCGGGAGTGACTAACACCAATTCCAAGCTATCTTTTAAAATTAGCGGGTAAATGAGTACAGATTTTTGGGGTAATTGCGCTAGATTATTCCGAATTTGATTGAGACTGTCCAAATCCAAATTTTGCCGCCTAGCTGTACGGCTGATTTGTTCTATCTGCGCTTTTACTTGAGGACTATCGAGAAATTTATTAAATTCATCCAAGAGTTGCTGCTGGCTCAATACTAACTGTTGGATGCGTTGTTTTTGTTGTGGCGATCGCTCTTGTGGAGGAATTTTTCGGAGTTTTGTTAATTCTTTCCCTAGTACAATAGCATTATCTAAGGTTCGATCTAACTTTTCTTTAATTGGTTTTTCTTGTGCTACGATGTCAATGCCTTTAGCAGTGCGTTGATTACCGGGCACATTTCGGAGATACTCTTCTAGTTCTTCAACTTTGAGTAAATCCATTGTGCGTTGAGCTTCAGGAATACGTTTTTGCTTGAGTAATCGCTCGCCCAAAATCCGATATGTCTGACTAACAGTAATGCTGTAAGCATCTGGTTGTGGTGCAGCTAGTGTTAATGGATTCAAACGAGCTTTTTCACGGTTGATTACACAACCTTTATAGAAAAGAATTGCTAACTCTGGTTTGTTTTGAATATCAAATAAGTAACCAACATTACTATAGGTTTTGCCAAGTCGAACCAAATCCCCAAGTTCTTTATTAATCACTATCGCTTGCTGATAAGATGCGAGTGCTTGGCCATACTTTCTTTGACTTTGGTAGACTCTGCCAATATTATTAAATGTTATGGCTTCCCAAGAGCGATCGCCGTATTCTCTAGTAATGGCTAAGGCTGTTTCTAATGTTTGCAATGCTTGTTGCGATTCACCTTGCTGAGATTGTTTGATGCCTTGTTGATTTAGCCTTGCAATTTCTGAGAGTTGATTATTCTGGGGTAAAGCTTGAGCTTTTGCTCCCGAATGCCATCGGAATTTTGTATTTGTACTTACTTGGTTATTTTCTGGGGATGCCATCCCAAAACCTAGTACACTCAGTAGAGTCAAAGTTACAAGACTAACATATCGGAGATTAGACTGCATAACAAAAAGACTCCCCATACACAGAAGTGTAAATCTTAAATCAAGAATTCCTGGAAAGCAATTAATTTTTAAACTATTCCATATTTCAATAATTTATAGCTTGTCAAAATAGATGCCCAGAAACTTAAAAATGTCAGAAGAAAAAAATAACCAACCACAACTACCACCAACCAGTGCCCTTGACATTCCATCAAATCAGGAATTTGACAACTGGTTTGAATATCCTATAAGAGTGCAACCACACCACACCGACTACGCAGGTATTGTCTGGCATGGTTCCTATCTGACTTGGATGGAAGAAGCACGGGTTGAATGCTTGCGGTCTATCGGCATTGAATTTGCTGATTTAGTAGCTTTAGGTTGCGATTTACCAGTTGTAGAATTATCGGTGCGCTATCATCGTTCAATTCCATTGGGTCTGCCAGCAGTAGTTAAAACCCGTATGGCTGAAGTAACTGGCGTCCGCATCAATTGGGATTATGCTATTGTCTCACCTGATGGACAACAACTATATGTCACCGCCAAGGTAACCTTAGTAGCTTTAGACCGCGAACGAGGTAAGATTATGCGTCAGTTACCGCCAAATGTTAAGGATGCATTGGCTAAGGTTTCAGCATTGAATAATAATTGACCGTAGTAATTTTAGCGGAGCCTTCCTTCGCTGAATCACCTACAGCATTGCTAAATTCTGACTGCGGAATTCTAAATTCAGAATTTTAACTCAAGCCGATCTCATATCATGTCCGGTTGAAGACTTATCATTAGGACTGACGCTCTTACGCGGGGGATTTTTTTGATAAGTGATTAGGCGGACATGATATTAATTCCAAATCCAAAAGCCACAATTATATTACTTGCCAGTTTGGATTTGGGAGAGAGTTTGAGCAAACTGCGTTATCTGATGCCAAATATCTTGGGGAGTAATACCAAAGCCAATATTTAATAACACTAGGATTGCTGCAATAGTTAACGCAGTACTCACCGTTGCTTTCAGCAACTTCCACAATATTATGAAGACAATCCAAGCTACAATCAACGTAGCAATCATAATAGATAAATTTCCTTATAATACCGCTATTTGAAAACGTGTTGATTCAGAAAATGTAAACTTTTATTTCAGTAACAACTACTAATATTAAAGCTGCTACGTCTAATTGGAGCTAGATACTAAAGCTAAGATTTTGTGTAACTGCAACAGTGTTATTTTAACTGAAAATCTGACAAAAATTCAGATAGGAAGCTAGTTATTTGGCAATTTGGCAGAATTGCTAGGAAGAATATTTTCAAAAGTTTTAGTATAAATAATTACAAATAACGGGGTTATACATTAGCGATTCTAGATGAATTGTGAAAATTGCAGTGTTTAGATACCCGACTTCTTTGAAAAGTCGGGTATCTAATTTTTCACGGGCCTTGCACTCAACGTTTTTATCGCAGAGAAATTATCCGCGAGTGAGTTTCTAACTTTTCAGTCGCGATTAAAACTTCTTGTCTTGCCCATTTATCTGCTGCCAAAATGTCATCTAAAGAGGGATTTGAACGGTTATCATTTTGATGGCGATCGCACACCCATTCGATACAACGAGGAATATCTAAAAAGCGAATTTTTTCTTCTAAAAATAAAGCTACAGCTTGTTCGTTGGCGGCATTCAATACAGCAGGCATGGAACCGCCAGCTTTACCCACAGCATAAGCCAACTTCATACAAGGATACTTTTGATGGTCTGGTTCGCGGAAAGTTAAATTTCCAGCTTTCACCAAATCTAAGCGTTCCCAGTTAGTGTAAATGCGATCGGGCCAAGATAAAGCATACAGTAAAGGTAAGCGCATATCCGGCCAGCCCAGTTGAGCTAAAACTGAAGTATCTTGCAGTTCAATGAGTGAGTGAATAATACTTTGGGGATGAATGACAATTTCGATATCGTCATAATCCAAGCCAAACAGGAAGTGAGCTTCAATTACTTCCAGTCCTTTATTCATCAAAGTAGCAGAGTCTACAGTGATTTTACGCCCCATCGACCAATTTGGATGTTTTAAAGCATCAGCAACGGTCACTTCTGCTAACTTTTCTACATCCCAATCTCGAAAAGCGCCACCTGATGCAGTCAGTAAAATCCGCCGCAAACCGTTTTTTGGCACACCTTGTAGGCACTGGAATATCGCTGAATGTTCGGAATCAGCAGGTAATAATTTTACACCGTGTTTTTCGATTAAGGGTAAAACTACGGGGCCGCCAGCAATCAGAGTTTCCTTATTTGCCAAGGCGATATCTTTACCAGCCTCTATAGCTGCGATGGTTGGTAGCAAACCAGCACAACCCACAATTCCCGTGACAACCGTTTGAGCTTCGCCGTAGCGGGCAACTTCTATCACTCCCGCTTCACCAGCCAGGAGAATCGGTTGCGGGTCGAGGTCTTTAACGGCTTCCTTGAGTGCCGGTAATTGCTCTTCTAAGCAAATTGCTGCTATTTGCGGCCGAAATTGCCGAATTTGAGCAGCCAACATTTCCACATTGCGCCCAGCTGCCAATCCCACAATCCGAAATTGTTCTGGGTACTGACTCACAATATCTAAAGTCTGAGTCCCAATGGAACCAGTAGAACCAACAAGAGTAATCGCTTTCACAATTATTTAAGGATTTACAGACAATTCCACTATAAGTTGCTGAGGACTCTTTAATAACAGCGATCGCCATATTAGGGAGGTGGGTAGGTCGAGGGGACAAGGGAGACAAGGGTGACAAGGAGAATAATTCCTCAGTCAACAGTTAACAGTTAACAGTAAAAACTCCCAATGCCCCATAAAATTTGTATTGATAAACACGACATCTTTAGATATGATTGCTGAGAAATTCACAAAAATAAGCAAAAAATAAAATATCTTTTAATAATTGGCGATTTGTTTTGATTTGTTAGTGTGTGGTGGAGGATTAAATATGCAAAGTCTTACTCATAACTTTAAGTTAACAGTACTGTATTCATAGATAAGAGGATGGATAAAGTAGTATTTTGAAATACTCAAGTCTATGGTTAAAGTTCAGATAGCTATAAGAAAAATTTTATGGAAAACTGATTTCCTATATCCCGCAGCAATATGGCTTGCTAGTCGAATATTCATTTGGATAGCTATGTTGCTGGTTGCACCAAGGATACCGTTACCAGCAGATGCATTTGTACCTCGTTTTGGTTGGGAGGTTTTTGATGCATGGGATAGTATACATTACCGAGCGATCGCTACTTCCGGTTATGAATTCGTTGATGATGGTAACCAACATAATTTAGCTTTTTTTCCGCTGTTCCCCTTGAGTCTGTGGGTTTTGATGAAGCTGGGGTTGCGGTTTGAATTAGCAGGCATTTTGGTGAACAACTTAGCGTTTTTCGCAGCTCTTTACTGTTTATATTTTTGGATTAAAGAGCGTTATGGCAACAGTGCCGCCCAGTGGGTGAGTGCTGTGGTTTGTTGCTATCCATCGTCTATGTTTACCACGGTGATTTACACAGAGGGACTGTATTTGTTGTTGAGTACGGCGGCTTTGCGGGCTTTCGATGACAAACAATATCGCTGGACTGCATTTTGGGGCGCAATGGCCACAGCAACACGTCCCACGGGTATGGCACTAATTCCAGCATTAGCGATCGCAGCTTGGAAAGAACGCAGACCACCCATTGCTTATATTGCCACTTTTGCCACCACCATTGGCATACTTTTATTCAGTTTGTATTGTGCGATTGATTTTGGTCACCCTTTAGCTTTCATCCAAGCACAAAGGGGATGGCGGCCTTCCTTTGGATTTGATTGGCAAGGTTGGTTAAACATGCTAATGCAAATTTTAGTTGGCAGCAAAAATTGGGAATTTGGTTGGGTGCAAAACCCATCTGGCGGCATTCAAGACCCCTGGTATCCCTTGTTGGCGGCCATAATTATTAGCGCTGGCTATCTTTTATGGCGCTTTCAGAAACATTCGATTTCTGGAAAATTAGTTTATGGCTTTTATGCTTTAATTGTGTTTTTGTTCGTCTTGGCCAGCGAACAGTGGATGAATAACTTGCTGAACTTGTTCATGGTCTTGGGTGGTGGCTTTGTTTTGTGGCGCTTACATCGACAACTCACCCCAGTTACAGTTACCTATGGCTTTTGCGGTATTGGTTTGCTCCTAGCCTCTGGAGGTACTATTTCCTTGAGTCGTTTGGCCTATGGAATTATACCTTTGAGTATAGCCATTGGTTTGTTCCTATCTCGCCATCCTCGTCAGGGGTATTTTATCCTGGGCTTATTTGTAACTTTATTAGCCAAAATAGCTGTAGGATTTGCCCAAGAGCATTGGGTTGGATAAAAGGGATGGGGCATGGGGCATTGGGCATGGGGAAAGGGAAAGGGGCAAGGGGAAAAGGGGAAAGATTAAATTTATTCCTTTTCCCTTTTCCCGGTTGGTGAGCTTGCCTGCCCTGAGCTTTGTCGTTGGCGAAGCCTCTCGTAGAGAAGGGTCGAACCATTAACCTTTTCCCCTCCCTCAAGAGTCCCCAGTCACTATATTTATTGAACATTTGAATTTAATTTTCCTTAATGAACATATCCAATCAGACAAAGATAGCTCTTGCGGCATTACTTTTAGGTGTGGGTGCCCTTTCTTTTGGCTCTATTTTTGTGAGATTGAGTGAAGCTGAAATCAGCCCCAACGCCACTGTATTTAATCGCTTGTGGCTTGCTAGTACAATCTTCGGGTTGTGGAATGGATACAAGGCCATATCTGGGCAATTTTCCCCAGATAAACCTGTAGAACAACAATCCTACACCAGTCAAGATTTTTTGCTATTGATAGGTGCTGGTACTTGTTGGGCTGCGACTTTAGCGTTTTTGGCTTGGTCGTTAACTCAAACTCATGTCGCTATCTCCAGCGTTTTGCATAATCTTGCCCCTATATTTACTAGTTTGGGGGCGTGGCTGTTATTTCGTCACGGTTTTGAAAGTAAATTTTTATTGGGGATGGTCATCGCCTTTGGGGGAACGATTACCATTGAATTTGAGGAACTACAAACCGCCACAAACGAAGTTACAGGAACCTTTGCTGCCATTGTTTCAGCGATTTTCTTCGGTGCATACCTGCTAACTGTAGAAAAATTACGAACCAAGTTTTCTTTGGAGATAATTCAGTTGTGGATCTGCGGGATGGCTGCGGTGGTCATATTGCCCATACTTTTGTTGACTCAAGATCGGATTTTCCCTTCTTCAGCCAATGGCTGGCTTTGGGTTATTTCCCAAGCAGCGATTTGCCAAGTTCTCGGTCACGGGCTTTTGACCTATAGCCTTGCTAGATTCTCCTCTGTGGTCGTCTCCTTGGTGCATCTGTTAGAGCCAATATTTAGTGCCATTTTTGCTTTCTTCATCTTTTCTGAACAATTAAGTTTTTTTAATTTCATGGGTTTCGCTATAGTTTTAATCGGTCTATACTTAGCCATATCTAGCCAGGTTGCAGATAAATCAAAGTTGCAAAACTCATTCAATACTATTTTTGTTAAAAATTTGCTAAAAATATGACGACAAAACAGGCATTCCTACAACAAAAGTTGCCCTTAACACCAGCTTTAGTAGGAACTTTGTCATTATTTTTTGCCCTAATTCCCATATCTTTGGCCCCATCTCTGACAAAACTATGTCAACTAGAAATCGGTGCAAATGCTGTAGTATTTCATCGCAGTTGGATTGCTACAGTGGTTTTTGGTGTGTGGAATGGACTTGAGGCTTTCCGCTACCAACAGTCCAATAAACAACCAACAGAACACAAGCCTTTAACTAAAAAAGAAATTTGTCTGTTGTTAGCAATGGGAACTGCTGCTGCAACCTACCTATTGTTGTGGGCTTGGTCGCTGAGTCAAACTAATGTTGCCAACGTGGCTTTGCTGTCTAATTTGAATTCCTTATTCGTCGCTTTAGCTGGCTATCTGTTATTCGGTAGGCGCTTCGATTACAGATTCGTGATTGGTTTAGCCATCGCTTTAGGGGGAGCGATCGCATTTGAAATCAATAAAGTGCAATTTGCCACTGACCAAATACTTGGTGATGCCTTAGCATTTCTAACTGCGATTTTCATGGCAACGTGTATGTTGCTGATAGAACAACTCCGGTCTCGATTTAGCACCGCAACCATCATGCTGTGGCGCTGTGGAATCACAACCATGTTTCTCCTACCCGTGGTTCCATTCCTTGAAGATAGACTACTCCCGTATTCTGGAACTGGTTGGTTTTTCATTATTTTTCAAGCCCTTTTCTGCCAAGTTTTAGGTCAAGGACTTTTAGCCTACAGCCTCAGCAGAATCTCTTCAGGAGTCGTTGCTGTAACTCTTCTAGCAGAACCAGTTTTAGCTTCAATTTTTGCTTGGTTCATTTTTTCAGAACAGGTGGGCTTGTTTGATTGGGTGACTTTTGCCATAGTTTTAGTAGGTATTTATCTAGCCCAATCTAGTCAATCTCTTGTGAAAGCAACGGATGAAGAATGATAGCTTGATGACAAAATCAAATGAAGAGGTATTCCATTACTATTGTTGACTGTTGACTGTTAACCGTTGACACTCAACAGTCAACAATAACAATAAAAAATTTTTTGAGTTGTAAGCGATCGCCTTGAGTTACGATAACACCTGCAAATACCTAGCCGAAAACTATCCTGGCGACTTTGCCAGATGGTTGCTTTCAATTGACACAAAAGATATCCAAGTTCTCAAAACCGAACTCAACCTCGAACCCATTCGCGCTGATTCGGTAACATTTCTGCAAACCTCCAACCAAATCTTACATTTAGAGTTTCAAACCACACCCAAATCCAAAACTCCCCTTGACTTTCGGATGCTGGATTACTACACCAGATTAAAGCGAGAATACTGGTGTGAGATTCAACAGGTGTTAATTTTCCTACAACCTACATCTTCTGAAATTGTTTTTCAAACTCAATATCTAGACACTAACACCACCCATAGATATCGAGTGATTCGTTTATGGGAAGAAGACCCTACACCACTGCTAGCCAACGCCGCACTTTTACCACTGGCGACATTAGCCAAAACCGATTCACCAAGGGATTTGTTAACTCAAGTTGCTGCGGCTGTGGATATGATTGAGGAAACAGACCAACGACAGAATATATCAGCTTGCGTACAGGTTTTGGCTGGTTTGCGGTTTGATAAAAATTTGATCCAACAGCTTTTCACAGAGGAAATTATGCAAGAATCAGTAATTTACCAAGACATTCTGCAAAAGGGAGAAGAACGAGGAAAGAAACAAGAGGCGTTACAACTAATTTTGCGTCAGTTGACCCGTCGGTTTGCTGCAATTGGGTCAGAAATAGAACAGCAAATTCGTACTTTATCCATCACTCAACTAGAAGACTTAGCTGAGGCGCTGTTAGATTTTAACAGCCAAAATGATTTAGTGAATTACTTACAAAATATCTCTTTACCTCAAGCAAATCAGCAAGAATAACTGAAGTTGTTGACTGTTGACGGTTAACAGTTAACAGTCAACAGTCAACGCATTAACTACAATAATTTATTTTTTGGAGTCCCCTACAATCGCCTAATCGCCATTTCCAAACCTTCACATACACCACAGAGAAAATCTAAATCCAAACTAGCAACCGTATCACTAGATTTGTGATAATTTGGATTCCTTAAAAATGCTGTATCTGTGATCATCATCGCTGGATAATCCAAATCCCAAAAAGATGCATGATCGCTAAGTCTGGTTTGCGGAACTATTAAACCTTTATTTGGTACGGGTAACCATTGACTAGATACGCCGGCTTGGCGAATATTACGACTCATGGTAATTAAGTCACCAATTGTCCGCCAATTGCCGATTAAAGCAATAAAATCGCCGCTGTTAGGATAGAAGCGATCCAAAAAAGGCGGGTAATTTTGGGAGCCTGGTGTACGATCCATATAACCCAACATTTCTAGTGAAATCATTAAACGTAACTGTTGCTTTTGTTGGCGCAACAAAGTTGCATACTCAGCACTACCCAATAAGCCATATTCTTCCATATCAAAAGCAACCAGCCTCAAAGGATATCTGATTGGTTCGGCAGCAAACTGTCTCGCTAATTCGAGTAACACTGCTACACCCGTGGCGTTATCATCAGCGCCTGGTGTTCCAGGAACAGCATCATAGTGGGCACCAATTAAAATCGGCGGCAAATCTTTTTTTTGCACTCCCACTTGGGGAGGTAAATTTAAGATCAAGTTCTTACAAACTTTACCTCTAACTTCAAAGGTGTGGATTTCCACACTTCCCCATTGGGAAAATTGCTGGCGAATATATTCTTGGACAAAAAAATGCCCAGCTGTTGCCATGTAGGGATCGCGTTCTCGCGATATTTCATTGAGGTGAATTTGTAATCGCTCTATTAAATTCAAAGCTTTGTGAAATATTTAGCTAATTTTATAGATACTGTAAACACCATTAGCTAGATCCGGGACTTTCAAGTAAAAAAGTATTTCATTGCTACTGTTAACACTCAACAGTCAACAACCTGAAGCTACTGTTTATTTTTTGGAGTTCCCTAACTACAATTGAGGCTGCTTGGACATACCAAGCATCGTCAATGCTATCCTAGTCTTGCAACTATCTCGTCTAGCTGGACTTTTTAACTTACTACCTTAATGAAGACTATTATACCATTGAGGTGTTTTCACCCTGTAGCACAAAGCTAGAGGTAGTTCCACCCAATCATAATAAATGTATAAGACACTTTAGGAGAAGAGTAACGCATGGGCAAGGTAGTCGGCATCGACTTGGGTACAACCAACTCAGTAGTCGCCGTGATGGAGGGTGGCAAGCCGGTGGTGATTGCCAATGCAGAAGGAATGCGAACAACCCCCTCCGTAGTTGGTTTTAGCAAAGATGGTGAAAGGGTGGTTGGGCAAATGGCACGGCGACAAACCGTCCTCAATCCTCAAAACACATTTTTCGCAGTCAAGCGCTTTATTGGGCGCAAGTATGGCGAACTTAGTCCAGAATCTAAGCGCGTACCCTACACAATTCGCAAAGATGAAGTAGGTAATATTAAAATAGCTTGCCCCAGACTGAATAAAGATTTTGCCCCAGAAGAAATTTCAGCAATGGTGCTGAAAAAATTAGCTGACGATGCTAGTCGCTATTTGGGCGAACCAGTGACAGGGGCAGTCATTACAGTACCCGCTTATTTTAACGATTCTCAGCGGCAAGCAACCCGTGATGCTGGCAGGATTGCAGGTTTAGAGGTACTGCGAATTCTCAACGAACCCACTGCTGCATCTTTGGCCTATGGATTAGATCGGGGCGATACGGAAACGATCTTAGTATTTGATTTGGGTGGTGGCACCTTTGATGTATCGATTCTAGAAGTGGGCGATGGCATTTTTGAAGTGAAAGCCACCAGTGGAGACACACAACTTGGTGGAAATGATTTTGATAAAGTAATAGTAGATTGGTTAGCAGAGCAATTTCTGGAAACAGAAGCAGTAGACTTAAGACGCGATCGCCAAGCTTTGCAACGTCTGATGGAAGCTGCGGAAAAAGCCAAAATCGAACTTTCTGCTGTCAGCGTTACTGATATTAATTTACCTTTTATTGCTGCCGACCAAGAAGGGCCCAAACATCTGGAAACTCGTTTAACTCGTTCCCAATTTGAAGGTTTATGCGGTGATTTAATTGGGCGATTGCGGATGCCAGTGAAACGCGCCCTCAAAGATGCCGGACTGACACCTAGAGACATTGAAGAAGTTGTGTTAGTTGGCGGTTCCACAAGAATGCCAATGGTGAAGCAGTTGGTACGCGACTTGATTGGCATCGAACCCAACGAAAACGTCAACCCCGATGAAGTGGTAGGAGTGGGTGCAGCAATTCAAGCAGGGATTCTTGCAGGGGAACTCAAAGATGTGCTGCTTTTGGATGTGACACCGTTGTCTTTGGGATTGGAAACCATCGGCGGCGTGATGAAAAAACTGATTCCCCGCAATACCACTATCCCAGTACGGCGGTCTGATATATTTTCCACATCAGAAAACAATCAAAATACTGTGGAAATTCACGTAGTCCAAGGCGAACGAGACATGGCGGCAAACAACAAGTCTTTAGGACGGTTTAAGCTGTACGGCATCCCACCAGCCCCACGGGGTATTCCCCAAGTTCAAGTATCCTTTGATATCGATGCCAATGGCATTCTACAGGTCACAGCTTTGGATAGAACCACTGGTAGAGAACAGAGTATCACTATTCAAGGTGCTTCTACCTTAAGCGAATCAGAAGTGAATCGCATGATTCAAGATGCTCAAAAATACGCCGATGTTGACCGGGAACGTAAAGAAAGAGTCGAAAAACGGACTCGTTCGGAGGCATTGATTTTCCAAGCAGAACGGCAACTGAGAGAAGTTGCCTTGGAATTTGGTATGCAGTTTGCCCGCAACCGTCGCCAAAGAATTGATAATATTTGCCAAGAATTACGAGAAAGTCTCAAGGAAAACGACGATCGCGGTATTGACCAAGCCTACGCTGACCTGCAAGATGCTTTATATGAACTAAATCGAGAAGTCCGCCAGTATTACGCTGAAGACGAAGACGACGACTTGCTTGGTACTATCCGCGATATCTTTACAGGTGGCGAAAAAGAACGAGAACGCGATTCTTTTAGAGATACATATCGCGATCGCGGCGACTCCTATGGTAGAGATTATGGCAGAGACTACAGCCGAGACTATAGCCGAGATAATCGTTCTTCCTCCTATGACAACCGTCCTCCCCGCAAATCCCGTCCAAGTTACCAAGATAACTGGGATGATGAAGACGATAATGATTGGTTGTAGTTTTTGATAAAAGTTAGGAGTGAAGAGTTAGGATTTAAAAGTTAGGAGTTAAGAGTTAAGAGTGAGGAGTTAGGAGTTAGGAGTTAGGAGTGAAAACTAAAAACTGAAAAGTGAAAGATTACATCTTTCAACTCGTAACTCCTAATTACCAACTCCTCATTCCTCACTTTAAACTCCTCACTCCTAACTTTAAACTCCTCACTCCTAACTTTTAATTAATTAATCCCAAATCTAAAATTTAAATAGCTGACTATGCAAAATTTGCAGAATTTTCGCGATTACTACGAAATTTTAGGAGTAGCTAAAGAGGCCTCTAACGAAGAAATTAAAAAGGTTTATCGACGGTTAGCAAGACAGTATCACCCCGATCTCAATCCTGGCAATAAAGCAGCCGAGGAAAAATTCAAAGATATCGGCGAAGCTTATGAAGTGCTTTCCGATCCAGCCAAGCGATCGCAATACGACCAGTTTAGCCGCTACTGGAAACAAAAAGGCTTTGCAGGCAATAAAACACCAAAATCTAAAAGTTGGCAACCAGGCGCTAACGGTCGCAATGATAAGCAAGATGTAGATCCAAGCGAATTTTCGGATTTTGAAAGCTTTATTAATCAAGTGATCGGCGTCAAAAATAAAAATGGCGCAAATAATTCCAATAATGGAGCCACTGGCGACCCGTTTCGTTCGCCGAGAACAAAAGTTTCCTACACAGTTAACAACCCACCGCGCACACCCCGTAGAGATATAGAAGCTCGATTGACCATACCATTAGAAAAAGCTTATCAAGGTGGTAACGAACGCATTCGCTTAGAAGATGGGCGATCGCTAGAAGTTACTATGCCTCCAGCAATGGTTACAGGTCAAACTATTCGTTTGCGAAACCAAGGGGTTGGCGGTGGCGACTTATACTTAAAAATTACCGTTGAGCCTCATGCGTTATTTAAGTTAGATGGTTTCAACATCCTCTGTCAAGTACCTGTGACTCCCAGCGAAGCGGTTTTAGGAGGACAGGTAGAAGCACCCACCCTCGATGGCCCAGTAAAAATGACCATTCCATCTGGTGTGAGGTCTGGTCAAAAATTCCGACTAGGTAACAAAGGCTACCCTAATGATGATGGCAAACGTGGCGATCAATTGGTAGAAATTCAAATAGTTACCCCGAAAAATATTAGTCAAGAAGAACGAGAACTTTACGAAAAATTGCGGCAAATTGAAACCTTTAAACCCCGTGCTGACTTAATAAGTTAGTCTTCATCTTGAAAAAGAGTTTCTATATCTTGTGAACCATGTAAGACGCGTACAATTTCTATGCCTTCGTCTATTGGACGATAAAAAATTAAATAATTTTTCACCGGAAAACTCCGCAACAAAGGAGCCAATTCAGACCTTTGTTTGCCCATTTGCGGAAATTTTGCCAGTTTTGGAAAACTTTCTCGCAGAGTATCAAAAATTTGATTGGCAGCTTTGAAATTATTCTGGGCTAAATATTTCCAGATATTCTCAATATCTTGTGCTGCTTGAGTAGAAATCCGAAATCGACTCATAGAGAATCGCTATCAGCTAAATTTTGCTGTCCTCGTACTTTAATGTCTGCAAAAAAAGCTGAAAGTGACTCTTCATCATATTCACTATATTGTCCAGTCTCAAGTTGCTTAACTCCAATGTCAATCTGACTGCGTAAAGCTTCTAGCTTGAGTTTTTGTAGTTCTTCTTCAAGGTGCTCAATTCGATCTACCATCTGCTGAAAAGCTTGGGCTTCAAACACCACAACCTCAGCTTTACCATTTACAGTTAGTACAAGCGGAGATTTTGTGAACTTGATCCTCTCTACGTAGTCCTTGGCATTGCGCTTGAAGTCAGTGAGAGTTTGAATATTTTCGAGATTAATTTTGACGTGCATCACATCTAATTAAATACTTTATTAAATATTTTATCAGATGCTAGATTTCTTGTGTCTTCGCACTGTCTTCATCAATTGACAAACGATTTAAAATAAAAAAAATATCTTTGAGCAAAGTGACTCAAACAGCCGTGAATCAGAAAGGGACAATGGCACAAAGCAGTGAACCAACTTATTACTCCCTGCTAGGACTACATCCCTCCGCATCGGTAATCGATATTCGTCGGGCTTATAGGCAACTGAGCAAACGCTATCATCCTGATACCACAGAATTGCCTGCTGCTGTAGCTACTGCCAAATTTCAACAACTCAACGAAGCCTACGCCACCTTGAGCCATCCAGAACGTAGGTTAAGTTACGATTTAAAAATTGGCTATTCCCGCTTTGGGGTGATTCAATCACCAGCTGATTTAAATCATCCAGTTTCAAGTTCTCATGACTTTTCAAAATCAGCTTATCTGGATGCGAGCGATCGCCCACTCTCATCTGGCGAAATCTTCGCTTTATTTATGCTGGTGTTAACATTTGTAGGTTGTCTGTTACTAGCAATTGCCATTGGCTTAACTCGTGGTGACACTGCTTTGCAAACGCATTTGGAACAACCAGCAGAATTCAGAACTCAGAATTCAGAACTCAGAATTCTGAAATAATACAGATTTAATGTCTGGTACTAAACCTAGTTTGTGAACTTGACGCTTGTGGAAATTTCCTGTAATTAAACTGAATAGTAAATCAAATATTAAAAATTAAATAATTTCCGAATCCCAAATCCCAAATCTAAAATCTAAAATTCCTATGTCTTTTCTTCCCCCAGATACCCCCTTATACAATCATCCGCTGCCACAAATTGAGCAGTGGCTAAAAGAGCAAGGTTGTCAACAAGATGAAACACAAAGACATTGCTGGCGCGTGCAACGGCCGAGTTGGCAAGCTGAACTTTGGCTTGATGTTGAACAAATCATAGTGCGATATATCCAATCTGGGGAAAATGGACAAGATATCCAACGCTCATTTAAGTATTCTCTGAGTCGGGAAGACATAGAACAAGCGGTGTTTTCTGGGCCGTAAGTTAAGTGCTGAGTGCGGCTAGTTTACCGTAAAAAGCCCCAATGAAAAGCGATCGCTTACAATTAAAGTTAATCCTACTTGCCCAAAATCCATGCAAATCGTTCTGCCACCTGAAGTAGAAGCCTTAGTTCAACGTCAACTGACAAGCGGTAAGTATCAGAACGCGCTCGAAGTTATTCTTGCGGGTATAAAACTTCTAGAACAACAAGAAGACATTTATCAAGGACGACTGCAAGACCTTCAACAAGAAGCACGCATAGGGTGGGAAGCTTCCCGACGGGGCGAAGTCGTTGATGGCTCGATTGCAATGGCTCAAATTCGCGCCAATGTGCGATTGCGCTACGGTATTTCAGATGAAGCATGACCCCACGATTTCGCCTTACTGAACCCGCTATTCAAGATATCGAGCAAATTGCGGATTACATTGCTACACAATCTGGCTTAGCTCAGTCTGAGATTTTTTTGAGTAAGCTTGATGCGAAATTTGCCAAAATTGCTCAGTTCCCCGGTCTCGGACGACAGCGAGATGAAATTTTACCTGGTATCCGTAGTCTCTCAATAGACAATTACCTCATCCTCTATATGGCAATAGGGCAAGATGTAGAGATTTTTCGCGTTGTCAGCGGCTATCGAGATATAAAAGCCCTATTCCACGACTCTGATTCTTGATACTCACTCGATCTAAACAAAAGCGCGATCGCTTTTCTTGTGGCGTGGGTATTGCCAAAAATGCAACAAAAGCAATGCCCCCCCTACTGACTTAAACTTTCCCAAACCGCCGTTCTCGTTGCTGGTAGGCACACAAGGCGCGGTGAAATTCAGCCCGATCGAAATCCGGCCAGAGAGTATCGGTGATGTAAATTTCTCCATAAGCCATTTGCCAGAGGAGGAAATTAGAAAGACGCATTTCTCCGCTGGTGCGAATTAACAAATCTGGGTCAGTAATTCCCGCTGTATACAAGTGACTTTCAAATATTTGTTCGTCAATTTCATCAGGTTGCAGTAGACCTTGCTGGACTTGTTTAGCGATCGCTCGACAAGCTTGTAAAATCTCTTGGCGTCCGCCATAATTAGTTGCTATTGAAAAGCGAATGGCGCGGTTATTTTTGGTTTCTTCCATCGAACGGGAAATTTCTTCTTGCAGCGTTCGTGGTAGCGCTTGTAAATTTCCCACAAAGTTGATTTGCACGTTCTCTTCAACCATTTCCCGCAGTTCTTGACGTAAAACTTTTTGGAAAAGAGTCATTAAAAAATCTACTTCTTCCTGGGGTCTTTTCCAGTTTTCGGTGGAAAAAGCATAAGCTGTTAGTGCCTGGATTCCCCAATCCTTGCAACAACGAAGCAAATCCTTGAGAGCATCGACTCCTCGCTTATGACCCATAATGCGTGGTAGACCTTGACGTTTAGCCCACCGACCATTGCCATCCATAATCACTGCAACGTGCTGGGGCAATAACTCTGGTTTCAAATCCGCAGGTAAATCTTGGAATTTAGTTTGTTGTAATGTCATTTTTTATCTCGAGAAGCGGTCGTTCGCGTAGCGCGTCGAAGACGTGGTAATCCGAGTAAACGTGAAACCAATGCTAGTGCCTTTCCACTTATCTGACGACCCAAGCTCAAAAGACCAGGAGCAACAGCTTCCCGATCTACCGTTGGGGACAACAGAGCCTCTAACGACTCTTTGAGCTTCCGAATTGTCAGTGGTCTATTAAGAGTTCCTCGTTCCGCTAAGGAAATAGAACCCGTTTCTTCAGATACAACGACACAAATGCAATTTTCGACCCGCTCAGTAATTCCCATTGCCGCCCGGTGGCGTGTTCCCAACTGGCGCGAGGCTGTGCGTCCCGAAAGTGGTAAAATTATACCCGATGCCACAATCCGCGAACCACGGATTAATGTTGCTCCATCGTGTAACAAAGTTTTTGGCTGAAAAATTGTCTGGATCAGTTCTTTAGAAACTTCCGCGTTCAGCTTTACTCCTGGCACAGAAAAATCCCGTTCATCAATTGGGCCTGTGGTTTCCAAAATGAGTAAAGCTCCGATGCGGTTTTTTGACAATTCTTTAACAGCTTCAACAATTTCATCAATTACACTATCAGATTTGGGGATTGCCAAGCGATCTGGTTGGAAGAGCTGACGAAATTCGCCGCGCCCCAATTGCTCTAAAAACCGCCGAAACTCTGACTGGAGAGCAACTGCCATCGCCACAGCACAACCAATCACCAATTTTTCCAGGACAAAATTTAACAGAGGTAGGCCGAATCTGTTACTTAGTGCTGAGGCTAACATCAAAACAATGAATCCCCGCACCATCCATAGTGTCCGACGCTCGCTAATAATAACCAGTATCATGTACGTCAGCGCCAGCACTAATACGATATCCAGAGTCCCAAGCAGCAAGGACTGTGACCATCCCAGGTTTATCAGCCATTGCTTCCACCAATCTCTCATGACATCTGGATTACACTTTTGCCTCTAGTTACAGTTATTAGGAGTTAGGAGTGAGGAGTTAGGAGTGAGGAGTTAGGAGTGAGGAGTTAGGAGTGAGGAGTTAGGAGTTCTGAAAAAAACTTTTAATTCAAAACTCAAAACTCAAAACTTCAAATTGATAACTTTCAACTTCTAATTCTTAACTTTTAACTCTTAACTTTTAACTCTTAACTCCTAACTCTTGATTTTTCAGTCTTTGGGGTAGGCGATCTTGCCGAATTAAGTCTTGATAAGTTTCACGTTGCAAAATTAAATTTGCTTCGCCATTCGCCACTACCACTGCTGCCGATCGCGGCAAGCGGTTGTAGTTAGATGCCATACTGTAATTGTACGCACCAGTTCCCATAACTACGAGAATATCTCCTGGTTCTGTCTTTGGGAGTAGAGCATCTTTAATCAGAATATCTCCTGATTCACAATGTTTCCCAGCAATTGTGACTGTTTGAGTTAGCTCAGAGGACATTTTATTGGCAACTACCGCGCGATAAACTGATTGATAAGTAATCGGACGCGGATTGTCAGACATGCCTCCATCAATTGCTATGTAGGTGCGAATTTCTGGGATAACCTTCGATGAACCAATAGTGTAGGCTGTTACGCAAGCCGTGGCAATTAGCGATCGCCCCGGTTCGCAAAGTAATTTCGGCAAAGGCAAATTTTCAGCTGCACAAGCTTGTTGAATCACCTCGCAAATCGGCTTCACCCACTCTTCAATACTAGGGGGATCGTCTGATTCTATATACTTAATTCCTAAACCACCACCAACATTTAACTCTGTTAAATTTAAACCATACTTCGCCGCATTACTGAACCACTGCACCATCAGAGCAGCTAAATCTCGATGGGGTTGACGCTCAAAAATTTGAGAGCCAATATGAGCATGTAACCCTACGCAGTTAACGACAGATTGTTTACTGACAAAAGTAAATAATTCCTCTAGTTCATTGGGATGGAAGCCAAATTTACTATCTAATTGTCCAGTGCGGATATACTCATGTGTGTGACATTCAATACCCGGCGTTAGACGCAACAAAAATCTAGGCTGTAGTTCGGGAGAATTTGCTGTCTCAACAATTTCCACCAAAGTACGTAACTCGTGCCAGTTATCCACCACAATAGTGCAACCGACTTCTGTGGCAAAAATCAATTCTTCACGAGATTTATTGTTGCTATGAAGATAGATTTTCTCAGGATTGACCCCTGCTTGCAGGGCGGTGTAAAGTTCACCACCTGATGCAACATCGATTCCTAAACCTTCAGAGGCAGCGATGGCACAAACAGCTAGACAATTCCAAGCTTTTGAGGCATACAATACTTGAGATTCGCCTTTGTAGTATTGCTTAAAAGCATCTCGATATTGCTGACAACCCAAACGCAGGGTTTCTTCATCTAAAATATACAAAGGTGAACCAAACTGCTTAACTAGGGTTGTGACATCACACCCACCAATTTCCAAGAAGTCATGATTATGAACTCTGGCTGTTAAGGGTAAAAGTTCCTGATTAGGCGAGGAATTTGCGTTGCTGCTGGGCCTTTGAGGTAAATATTGACTTCCAGAATGTTTAACCCCAGTGGGGTGAGTCGATACCATAACTATAATTAATTGTCCTTGTTCAAAATACCGTGGTGAGTGAGTCTCCCGTTTCCCAGTTTACAAAGGGTTTGTAATCTTATTCAACTCCCTTGGGAAAGGCAACAGGGAACGAGCAAGCAGCAACAGCAAGAAAAGTTGATGGCTGGGGTTTGTTGCTCATTTCCTCTTTTGTTCAACAGGGTCTGAGTCACCCACCTACACGCAAGAAGCGTTGATGCCGATTGACATTGCCCCATCATACGCAATCCCTGTTCCCTATTCCCCGTTCCCTATTCCCTCTTAATATAATGTGAGCTTATTAGATTTAGAAATTCAATTACTCAACAAACAGCATCTAAATGCATTGCTGCAACTAGATCGAGCTTGCTTTGGTGGTCTGTGGACAATGGAGGGTTACCAACGAGAGTTGGACAGTCCCAACAGCGATTTGCTGGGTTTATTTTCCTCTGTTTCTAGTCCCGCATTGCTGGGAATGGGTTGCTTTTGGTCAATTTTAGAGGAAGCTCACATTACAATTTTGGCGATTCATCCCCAATATCAGCGCCAAGGTTTAGGACAGGCTTTATTATATTCACTCATTAAAACAGCCAGCGATCGCGGCTTAGAGCGAGCCACTCTGGAAGTGCGAGCTTCCAACTTAGGGGCTATATCTTTATATCAAAAATTTGGCTTCAAAACAGCAGGTCGCCGTCGGGGCTACTACCAAGATAACGGCGAAGATGCACTCGTTCTCTGGCTCAATGACCTGCAACACCCAACATTTCAAACAACCTTACACCACTGGCATTCCTTTGTCAGCGATCGCCTGAGCAAATCTTCTTGGCAGTTGGTTTTTAAAGACGATGGGGCATTGGGCGTGGAGAAATAACGCAGATGGTGGACAAGGGGGACAAGGGAGATGGGGCAGGGGAGAATAATAACTCCCAGTCAACACTCACCAGTCAACACTCTAATGCCCCATACCCAATGCCAAAAACTTCAGCAAAAAAGTGTAACTTTCCTGTATCTTAAATCATTTAAATATTTAATTAAAAT
>NZ_JACKZU010000620.1:0-2492 GCF_014222165.1 Nostoc sp. 2RC | reverse complement strand
ATTGTTACTCCTAACATAAGTGCCTTCTGCCCTGTCTTCGACACGCTGCGCGAACGAACTTCTGCCTTTCTTTGTAAAGCCCCTAGGTTCGCGGAGCGTCCCGCAGGGATGGAATGTTTTTTAAACTGGAAGTCCCTTAAAAGCTTTGTACCAATATTTGAACTCCTGGGCATTCCTACTCCGGTTGTGGGTTAACTTGTTGCAGCCGAAAAATCGGGTTTCTCACTTACAGTCCTTTTGTAAACTTTTTGCCTTTGGAGTTTAGTAATTCTTTTTTAACCAGATGCCGTTAGTATCTGCCTCCAGAAAAATTTTACTTTTACTTTGTTTGGTGAGGTTGAATTTCAGGAGCGATGCCTAAGGCGGGCTACGCCTACGCCAGAATTATACAAAAAAGCGTTGAACTCGAACGCTAAAACCCGGCAAAAGTTTTGATGTAATTTCGTTGCTCTGTTTTCTTGATTCGGAAAATACGTATAATTATATATAAGTACGATCGAATTCATTTAAATTACAAAGTAATTTTACCGTTTCAATATATACATGATGTTAACATCATTTTCAGTACATCTGACATAGTGGACTACACCAGGCCAAAATGAGCAAAAACATCTTTACTGTCTTAACATCAAGCATAGTAGCCGTAACTGCGATCGCCGTTTCACCTCTCAAATCACAAGCACTAACCTTTGATTTTAAATTTGATAATACGCCTAATGCCACTGTAACTTCTCCCTTCGTAGGAACAGGAACGTTTAGCTTTGACGGAGACCCTGGAGATGGAACATTCGCACTTACGTCTTTACCAAACTTTAACTTTTCCTTTAATGTTAATGGAAATAGCTTTACCAACACGGCTCTTGCAACGCCACTGGCTAATATTCTTGCAAGAATCGGAACTAATGGTAGCGATCGTTTCATCAACTTCGGTGGTTCAGGTGGTGGCCCCTTCGGAGGGTCTGTCGATTTTGTAAATGCTAGTTATTTAAGTCTCCAACCCGGTTTCGGATCGCTTTATTTTTCAGCAGCTGGCTTGGGAACTTATCAGGGGATAGCACAGGCAGATGTTACCCCTGTTCCTGAACCAGGTAGCATCTTAGGTTTATTAGGTTTATCCTTGGGAGCGTTGGTTGCTAAGAATAAAAAACAAGCTCAAGAGGATGTTTCAAAAGTATTATTGCTAACATCAAAATCTTAGAAACCTAACTCCCCAGCCCCCATTCCTTTGTGGGGAATGGGGGTTTTTAGTAGAGTTTGCCAATTTTTGTCTATCTTTGTTTATATTTATGGCAAAAATACTTAATACCTAAAGGTGGGGGCTTGAATTACGAATTACTTTGACGGCTTCTTTTTCTATTCTTCGCTTTCTTGATACAGCTGTTGCAAGTTCTGTAACTGAGTCTTTCGAGAAACACGGCGATATTTTTTAGTTTCCAGTTTCGGTTCGTATTGACTCTGGCCTTTACCTTTAGTTTTTAACTTGAGAGTTGATTCAGGGCCGGCTTGCTGCTGAAGTTGTGTTTGAAGAGCGATCGCTGCATCCAAAAATTCCAAATAATGTTCGTATCGTTCCCAGTCTCCCCGCACTGCACACTCAGGCTCATCTCGGTGCAGACAATCGCTAAATCGACAGTTAGCAACTGCTAAGCGTTTTCTTGCTTCTGGGAAATAATGTACTAATTCTTCTGGGCTACAATCCATGTCCGGCTGATTAAAACCCGGAGTATCTGCTAATAAACCACCACAGGGCAATTCAAATAATTCTACATGGCGGGTGGTATGACGACCACGAGCTAATTTGCCAGAAACCTCCCCCACTCGCAGGTTAGCGTCGGGAATTAGCCAATTAATCAGACTAGATTTGCCCACACCGGAAGGCCCAGCAATTACAGTAATTTTATTGCTGAGATAGCTGGCTGCTTGGTCTATATTTATGCCATTTTGGACGCTGATAAATAACGGTTGATATCCCCAACTGAGCAGGCGATCGCTAATTTGCTGTTGTTCTTCTTGTGAAATTAAATCGCTTTTATTCAAGCACAAAAGCACATCCAAGCCAGTAGACTCAGCCTTAATCAAAAACCGACTCAATTGATAAGGTTCCAAAGGCGGATCGGCAACAGCAAATACTAATAAAATTTGGTTGACATTGGCAATGGCTGGACGATCTAATTCACTTTCACGGGGTAAAACCTCAGCAATTGCTCCTCGTCCTCCAGCCCAATCTGGCTCCTCCACAACAACGCGATCGCCCACCATCACCTGTTGTCCGATTTTTTTCAGCCGCGTTCTGCGAGTACAGAGGAGGAGGGGGAGATGGACAGACGCGGCGACGCGGAGACAGGGGGACGCGGGGACAGAATTATCTGTATTTGCGGAAGTTGCGATCGAAGCAATCTCAATTTCACACTTTTCTCCGTGTCTCCGTGTCTCCGTGTCTCCGTGTCTCCGTGTCTCCGTGTCTCCGTGTCTCCGTGTCTCCGTGTCTCCGT
>NZ_JACKZU010000619.1:0-2504 GCF_014222165.1 Nostoc sp. 2RC | reverse complement strand
GGTTATTTGTAATTACGAATATTGTATTAAATTATATATTTATTAGTGTATTTCATTGGGAAATTCAAGGAATTGCTTTTGCTACAGTTTTGGCGATGATTGTTTATAGTATTGTCAATTTAGGTTATTTTGTGATTGGCAAAAGTTCCATTCCAGTGAATTTTAAAAAAATAGCGATCGCCATTGATTTAATTCTCCCCATTTTATCAGTTGGCATTTCAGAATTATTATACCCATTTACCATCTTGCTAGAAGATTTCATAGTTTATAATTCAATTTCTTACTATGGAACAAATACTGATGTCGCTTTCTTTGGAGCAACGGGAAAAATAGTTGCAATTGTATTTATTCCTATTATTGGGTTTTCCCAAGCACTACAGCCTATTATTGGAATGAATTATGGCGCACAAAATTATGGCAGAATAAAAAAAGCATATTTAACTTTTGCAATTATTGGCACTATTTTATTAATACTAATTTGGCTGCCATTACAATTATTTCCTAAGTTTTTTTTAGGATTACTTCTCCCAAATGTTAAATTTATGAATGACGATTTACTAAATTTTAGAATTCTCAGCGTCTTAATGCCAATATGGCCTTTAGCATACTTTAGTAATACTCTTTTTTTATCCATAGGTAAAGGGAAAACTGTGTTAGTAGTAGTTTTACTAAAAAGTTTAATTTTAACTGTACCAACAGTGATATTATTGTCTAAATTTCTAGGAATTAGAGGTATATATTCTGGTATAATGGTTGCAGATATTATATTTATGTTAATTGTTTTAATGTTAACAATAACAGAATTTCAATCTTTAAATTCTCTGCAAATGCAAACAAAAAAAAGTTAATTAATATCAATCGGTGAATTATGTACCAAAATGACGCAGAAGACACAACCATTTACAAAGTTGTAGTTAATCACGAAGAACAATATTCTATTTGGCCATCTGACCGCGAAAATCCTAATGGTTGGAAGGATGTTGGTAAAAATGGTTTGAAACAAGAGTGTCTGGATTATATTAAAGAAGTCTGGACTGATATGAGGCCGCTGAGTTTGCGGAAAAAGATGGAAGAAACATCTGATAATATCTAGTAAATAGAAATGCATTCAATAAATAATTGAAAATTCGGAATTAAGAAGGAACAGGAAAATCTTTTACGAATATTGGGTTTTAGAGCGACTATTTATAGTTAATACGCTAGTTACACAAAATTCAAAATTAGATTTTTTGCATAAATAGTTTGGTGTTGCTGAAAAAATTATTTAAGAGTTTCACGCAAAGGCAAAAAAAGGAATTTTGCAAAAGACTCCATAAATTGCAAGCACAAGAAACAATAAAAATCTCTTGGTTTTCCCAGTCACCAGTCCCTATTTTTAAGGTAAGTCTATTGAATTTTGTGTAACTACTGGCTGAATTTTTTTGTGAAGAATGGAGAATTTTAATGATAAAATCTTCAAGTATTGAAACAAAAGTATGGTTGATTACTGGTACATCAAAAGGCTTGGGTCGGGCATTAGCAGAAACGGTGTTAGAGCAAGGTGACACTGTGGTATTAACTGCTAGAAATCCAGAGTTGATTCAAGATTTAGCAGCAAGCTTTCCAGAAAATACATTAGCAGTGCAACTTGATGTTACTAAGCCGGAAGAAATACAAGCAGCAATAAAACAAGCAATTGCCAAATTTGGACGCATTGATGTACTTGTTAATAATGCTGGATATGGCATTTTAGGGGCAATAGAAGAAGTCAGCAATGCAGAAGTCCGCCGTCAATTTGAAACCAACTTTTTTGGTGTATTAGAAGTGTTACGCACAGTACTACCTTATATGCGACAGCAAGGTAGTGGGCACATAGTTAATATTTCATCAGTGGGTGGTTTTGTGGGCTATGCAGGTACGGGAATTTATAATGGTACAAAATTTGCCCTAGAAGGAATTTCTGAAGCATTGGCTCAAGAAGTTACACCTTTGGGTATCAAAATCATAATTGTCGAACCTGGTGCTTTTCGTACAGAATTTGTCACCCGTTCTCTGGTTATTGCTGATAGCGAAATCAAAGATTATGAAATAGCCATTGGTGAAATGCGTCAAGGTGCGCGGGATATATTAGATAATCAATTGGAATTCCAAGAACCAGGAAATCCAAAAAAAGCAGCTTTGGCAATTATTAAAGCAGTTAATAGCGAAAATCCGCCACTGAGATTGGCATTGGGAGAAGATGCTATCTATGCTATTAACGCCAAACTGGAATCCGTGAAAACTGAACTAGATGCTTGGAAAGAAGTGTCTTTCGATACTGCTTTTGACGAACTTATGAGTACTTCGGCTTAGTGATTGGTGATATCATGTCCGGTAAAAGACTTATTATTTAGACCGACGCACAGACACGGGGACGCTCTTACGCAGAGAAATTTTAATGACAAGTAACCCTCTTTTGTCACTCTAGGCAGAGGAAAAATAGAAATGAGGTATATTGAAGTTTTGCAAAATTGGGCGAGTCAGAT
>NZ_JACKZU010000618.1:0-2515 GCF_014222165.1 Nostoc sp. 2RC | reverse complement strand
GGATTTAAACCCTTTTCCCCTTCCCCCTTACCCTTTTCCCCACCAATTAAACCCTTTCCCCCACCAAGTTCACTTGGTGAACTACTAGAATGTTTGATATGGGAGAAAACAGGCAATAAGCAATAGCCCAGTATATTTTTTGCCTGTAATTGGAGGTGAAGTACTGTGATGGAAGCGATACAAGATAAACGAGCATTAGTGACAGGTGGTAACCGAGGAATTGGATTTGCCATTGCCCAGGGTTTACTGGCAAAAGACTATGAAGTGATTATTACTTCGCGTTCCCTTGATAAGGCTACACAAGCAGCCCAGCAACTTCAAGGTAAGGTAATTCCTATAGAATTGGATGTGACTAACGATCGCTCCATCAATGAAGCAGTCAAAACCCTCTACCAAAAGAGCGATCGCTTAGATGTTTTGATTAATAATGCTGGTGTATATCCAGACAATAATGTCAATATTATTACTATTAACCGGGAATTGCTCGATTCGACGATGAATGCCAACACCTTTGGCCCAATTCGTATGGTGCAGGCATTTTTACCTCTATTGGAAAAATCCCCAAATGCCAGAGTAATTAATGTTTCCAGTGGCTATGGAGCATTGTCAGATTTATCTGCTGACGTTCCAAGTTACTGCCTATCAAAGTTAGCATTAAATGGGGCAACAATTATGCTGGCACAAGCTTTGCAATCTAAAGGAATCCTTGTCAATTCCATTTGTCCGGGGTGGGTGAGAACAGATATGGGTGGTTCATCAGCACCGCGTTCGCCAGAACAAGGGGCCGATACTGCAATCTGGTTAGCTACTGATGCTCCACGGAACATAACTGGTAAATTTTTGCGCGATCGCCAAATAATTTCCTTTTAGGGAACTCTAAAAAATAAATTGTTCTGATTCAGGTCGTTGACTGTTCACTGTTGACTGTTGACTGTCAACGTTCAACAATTAACAATCTTCTGTGGAATATTTGGAAGTTCCTTAGACGTTGCTGATTTTATGTATAAAAACAATTGTTCATGATATCAAAATCGTTCCACAGACGTTGCATTGCAACGTCTCTACATTTGGGTTCATTGTATAAAGTGCGAGAATATTAGTTTCTTAATTTCAGGACTTACGCAAAAATAACGTAATTCCGTCATTACGAGCGATAGAGAAGTAATCCCCCCTGACGCTGGGATTGCTTCCCTACACTCCGTTTCGGTCGCAATGACAATATCGGCGTTGCGTAAGTCCTAAATTTTTACCGCTATTTTTTTGGCATTGCTCAATCAAGGGATTATTAACCAACTTCTAAAATTCTTCCCCTGTGGCTTCTACTCACCACTCTTTATTTCCTTGCTTCAGAACTGCTACTAATTTTTCAATATGTGCTGCTTCATGAGTTGCCATTAGAGATATTCTGATGCGACTTGTGGGCACTGTGGGGGGACGAATTGCTGGGGCAAAAATGCCAGCATTTCTGAGATACTTTCCGGCTTTAAGTGCATCTGTGGCATTAGGCAATTGAAAACATAATATAGCTGATTCTGAAGGCAGCAATTTTAAATTAGGTACATCTTCGAGCAAAGCTTTTAAGTAACACACATTTTCCCATAATTGGGCACGGCGTTGGGGTTCTTGTTGTAGTATGTTGATTGCTGCTAAGGCTGCGGCTGTATCAGCAGGTGAAAGTCCAGTGGTGTAAATCCAACTAGGGGCGCGGTTTTGCAAAAAATCGATTAGGATGCTACTGCCGGCTACATAGCCGCCCAAACTACCTAAAGCTTTGCTCAAAGTACCAATTTGAATTAAGGGCTTTCCCGTACATCCAAAATATTCAACACATCCCGCACCAGTTTTTCCTAATATCCCAGTGGCATGAGCTTCATCAACTAGCAGCATACAGTTAAATTCTTCAGCCAGATCTAACAGTGCTGGCATTGGACATAAATCGCCATCCATGCTGAAGACGCTATCTGTGAGAATCAAACAGCGTCGGTAATTTTCTCGTTGGTGATTCAACTGTGTTTTAAGTGCTACAACATCACAGTGGGGATATTCTACAATCGCTGCACCGCTGAGAATTGCCCCATTTTTCAAACTGGAATGATTGTATTGGTCAGATAAAATTAAATCCCGCTTGCCTACCAAAGCGGTAATTACACCCAAATTAGCTAGATACCCGGAACTAAATACCAAGGCATCTTCTGTTTGTTTGGTAGATGCGATCGCCTTTTCTAATTCCCTATGTAATTCACGATGACCAGTGAGTAATCTAGAACCAGTACTACCAGTGCCAAA
Organism: Nostoc sp. 2RC; assembly: GCF_014222165.1. Lineage (NCBI taxonomy): Bacteria > Bacillati > Cyanobacteriota > Cyanophyceae > Nostocales > Nostocaceae > Nostoc > Nostoc sp. 2RC. The sequence goes on along the minus strand of NZ_JACKZU010000618.1, from coordinate 229 downwards.
TTCTTCAATAGCAGCGATGGCCGCTGCCATCAAACGTTCATCTCCAGCCAATCCCAAATAATCATTACTGGCAAAATTAATCACCTGTTGTCCATGTAGAACCACCGTTGCACCCGGACGACCGTCAATAGTTTGTACAGAACGATACCAATCTGCCCGATGAATTGTTGCCAGAGATTTTTCTATCCAAGCATAAGGGTCATGGGGCATAGTGTGTGCAGGGGGGCAG
>NZ_JACKZU010000617.1:0-2524 GCF_014222165.1 Nostoc sp. 2RC | reverse complement strand
CAACTAAACACTGATGGGGTATTAATGATGGTGTGCATTTTGCTAAACTAATTTTGGTATCGATTTATGGCGATCGCTCCATTGCCAAGGAAGCGCGATCGCCACGTAAAAACTAAAATCCGTTGGGGATATCACCGCTGTTTTTCGGTGTATCCCCTGGATCAAAAGGGATGTCATCTGGATCTGGTTCGGTAGGATCGGGTTTAGATTCGGCCTTTTCTAGTTCCTCTTTGGTTTTTTTAAGTTTTGTTATGTTTTGGTTGAGGTTAAAAACCTCGTCATGTAATTGGTTTTTTCGTGCTTCTAAATCTACAATTTGTTTTTGGAACTGGTTACCAATCTGAGAACGGATATTGCGCTCGACCAATTCCATTAACTCCAAGATTGCAGCATCGTTATCATCTCCATCTGCCACTTCCGCAAACAGTTCTAGGTGTTTGTTCTCGTAATTTCCTAGGTTTAAGACTCGTTTGTAACTGATGCTTTTGAGTTGCATAACAAACCCTTGCTAAGGTACTATTTTTTACATGGTAGATGGACTAAAAGCTCACGTTCTCGCGTTCAATTGAGCGTGAGCTTTTGACTGAGCGTGAGCTTTTGACCCTAACCTTGGTTAACTGACTGTGGCTGTGGCTGGTCAAACATTACTAGAAAAACTCCGCCACCTTGCCGCAAAATGCTTGCGTAAGCATCGGCATCAGAGCGAGTACGAAATCGATAAATGCATTCATTTTCACCATTGGGCATAACTCGGAAAATTGCCCACGGTCTAATCTCATTGCGGTAAGTCATAATAAATAGTTCCAAATTTTTCAAAAAAAACACCAGCGCAAGCTTTACCAGTCACGCTGGTGTATTCTCTACACAAAATCCTTAGATAAAATATTTAATTATTGCTTCATAGGCGCTTCTCCTAATTGCAAAACAGCTAAACTTTGACCGTAACGAGTTTGATGAATTAGGGCTTCAAGCAATCCCTCTCTATCTTTGAGGGATAAGGAACTATTAACTTGATACCCAACTACATAAATTTCATCGCGGCATCTTCCGGGGGCTTGTTCGCACAATTGGCTAGCGAGTGAGGAAATTAAAAAGAGTTTTTCTCGCCTAGACATTTGCCCAAACGTTGACCCGTATTCCTCTTGTAACGATTCCAATAAAGAACCGTCACCAGGGGTATAACTGGTGAAATGTCCAATTGGTTTTGTCATAATTTAGAATTCAGAATTCAGAATTCAGAAGTCAGAATTATTCCTCCTGTTTTTCATCAATAACAATTTCACCGATAACGATATTTACGGTGTTATTTTCATGTTTGAAATCGACTAACGCAAATTCGTTATCATCAACATCTGTGATAATCACCTTCGTGTTATCTGGGTAATGTTTCAAGTTTGCAATCAGTTCTACAACGGTTGTTGTCATGCGGTTATGTCCTGGGTAAGTGTGCATTGCAAAATCACCGCACAGACAACGCGTGTCTGCACTCGGTTCACTGGTGATTTAGTTAGGGTGTTTCCGCGCCGGGGAACAATCGCCAAGTGGCGCGGGTGCTTGCTCCTGAATATGCCCTCACAGGCTCAATGGCAAGGGTGAGGGGGGAATCAGACTTTTATACTTGTAAAAGTATAATTATGATATTAATACCGCACGTCTAAAAGTGCAAGATAATTATATACTTTTAGATGTGTGATAATAGAGGTCGATGATATGGGAATAAAAAATGCCAAAGACAGGTCGTCCAAAAAGCGGCAAAGTAGCGATATCAGGAACTTTGAGAGTAACACCAGAATCGTGGGAGTCACTTCGACTATTAGCCCAGAGCCTCGGAATGACCAGATCGGAGTTAGTGGAGAAAATAGCCAACAAACAAATACCTTTAGCTCTAGAAAGCGGTCAAGCAGCGGAATTACTGGGAAAATCGTTCGCCAGCTAATTGAAGAAACTGAAAGACAGCTGGCTTATTACAAAACTCAAGCAACTGAATTAGAAGCTAGGTTACAAGAACTATACGAATTAAGCGAGGATCTGGAACAACAAGAAAAAACTGAAAAGCAAGAACCTGAATAAAACCGTCCTGCCAGTGAGGTGAGGGCGGTTTTTGCTGTTTGGCGATCGCACTTGAGCTTCAGTTAGTGGCGATCGCTAACCGATATTGTACAAAATCATGTGCGGCGGCGGTGTTACCCCATGCCCAATGCCCAATGCCCAATGCCCAATGACTAATGACCAATGACAAGAGACGAAGCCCTAGAACTGATATCCCTTGGAAAACCCTGCTTTTATACAGGAAATATCCTCAAGTCATTTAAAAACAGAGAACTTTACATTATGCAGTTAACAGACTCCACCAGTACATTACAAGCTGCCAGAGTTTCTATATACCCAGATACGTGTAAGCACTCTGATTACAAGTCTGTTTGGGTAAAGTTCACTGAGTTAACAGCATAAAAAACCAAAAAGCCACCAAAAGATTTAGCGATCATGGTGGCTCCTTGAAAGTAATAGCAATAGAATTATGCCA
>NZ_JACKZU010000616.1:0-2525 GCF_014222165.1 Nostoc sp. 2RC | reverse complement strand
CTTCCTGCTTGCCCAATGCCCAATAACTACAAAAAATTTCCAATTTTCAACTCCAAAATACTTGACAAATAGAAAAAAAATAGCGACAATAGGAAAGTTGCAAATCAAGGGACTGTAGTTCAATTGGTTAGAGCACCGCCCTGTCACGGCGGAAGTTGCGGGTTCGAGCCCCGTCAGTCCCGTTCTAAAATCATAATTAATGAATGTAAATATTAAATGTTGAGTTCTGAGTGTCAGAGTAACGCAACTTAGTTACTTAGTATTACTGAAATCAGTACAAAGCTAAGAAATTCTATCTTTAATGGACTCAGAACTTAATCTTTAAATATTAAGGTACATTTATTCATGCTTTGCAAAAGAGAGAATTAACTGTGACTGTCAGAGTCCGTATAGCGCCGAGTCCTACTGGAAATTTACATATTGGTACAGCGAGAACGGCTGTATTTAACTGGTTATTTGCCCGCCACCACGGTGGGAAGTTTATTCTGAGAATAGAAGACACAGACCTAGAGCGATCGCGTCCTGAATATACAGAAAATATCCTTCAAGGACTGCGTTGGTTAGGGCTGAACTGGGATGAAGGGCCATTTTTTCAATCCCAACGCTTGGATCTTTATAAACAAGCAGTACAACAACTCTTAGACCGGGGGTTAGCTTATCGCTGCTACACCACCCCCGAAGAACTAGAGGCTTTGCGAGAAGCTCAAAAAGCCAGAGGCGAAGCTCCTCGCTATGACAACCGTCACCGCAACCTCACCCCAGAACAACGGGCTGCTTTTGAAGCAGAAGGCCGTTCTTCTGTGATTCGCTTCAAAATCGAAGACCATCGCGAAATTGTCTGGAATGATTTAGTCAGGGGAAAAATGTCTTGGCGAGGTAGTGATTTAGGTGGCGATATGGTCATCGCCCGCGCCTCCGAAGAAGGTAGTGGTCAGCCTTTATACAACTTCGTAGTTGTAGTGGATGACATCGATATGCAAATCACCCACGTGATTCGTGGAGAAGACCACATCGCCAACACAGCTAAGCAAATTCTGTTGTATGAAGCTTTGGGGGCAAAAATCCCAAATTTTGCCCACTCACCACTGATTTTAAACAAAGAAGGGCGTAAGCTTTCCAAGCGAGATGGCGTTACCTCCATTTCTGACTTTCAGCAAATGGGCTTTACTGCTGAAGGCTTGGTAAATTACATGACATTACTTGGTTGGTCGCCCCCAGACTCAACCCAAGAAATATTTACCTTAGAAGCAGCCGCTAAGGAATTTAGCTTTGAGCGGGTTAATAAAGCAGGTGCAAAATTTGACTGGGACAAGCTGGATTGGTTGAACAGTCAATATATCCACAACACCCCTGTAGATAAACTCACAGATTTACTCATACCCTATTGGGAAGCAGCCGGGTATAAATTTGACGGTGGACGCACTCGCCCTTGGTTAGAACAGCTAGTAGCTTTAATTAGCCAAAGCTTGACTCGACTGGTAGATGCTGTAGCTATGAGTCAAGTGTTTTTCACTGACACAGTTGAATTTAGTGACGAAGCAAAAACACAACTCAAGCAAGAAGGTTCTGCTGCTGTGCTTGAGGGGATTGTCACAGCTTTGGAAAATCAGCCACAACTCTCTGAGGAATCTGCCCAGGACATTATTAAACAAGTGGTCAAAGAACAAAAAGTCAAAAAAGGCTTAGTCATGCGATCGCTAAGAGCAGCCTTAACTGGAGACGTTCATGGCCCCGACCTCATCCAATCTTGGTTACTACTAAATCAAATTGGTTTAGATCGACCGCGCTTAAATAGAGCAATAACTGAAAGTAGACAGTAGGGAGTGGGGGGGATCAGGGAGACAAGGATAACAAATAACTCCCAACTCCCGACTCCCAACTCCTAACTCCTAACTCCTAACTCCTAACTCACCACTCCCCATCCCCCTTTGTAGTCAATTATCCTCAGATTGGGAACTTGGTATGTAAAATTCATGTCTTCAAAAGCACTTAGAAGCAAACCTAATTACAATGCCAACAAAAGCGCTCAATAGAGGGATGAAATTATCGTTGATGATAGTTACGCTTTTCATCACTTCAGTTAGTGTCATAGCTGATGCCCAAGAAGCGCCAACGATATTTGGAGATGTGACCATTGGCCCCCAGTTTTCTCCAGACCCACTGACAGTTCGCGGGATGAGTGGAGGCTCAGTATCTGGAAATGAAATAGCTGGTAGAACTGAAACAGCCACCGGCCCTTGTACTGGATTTGTCGATGAAACACCAGACCACACATTAGTATTAACAAGTAAATTTGATTACCTTAAGCTACAAGTCCAAAGCCCTGAGGATACCACCATGATTGTGAAAGGCCCTGGTGGTACTTGGTGCAATGACGATTTTGACAATAAAAATGCCGGCATTGTTGGTGAATGGCTGGCTGGAACTTACCAAATTTGGGTTGGTTCCTACGACAAAGGCAAGTATCTTCCTTACACTCTACAAATGACAGAAGTGAAGTAGGGCATGGGCATTGGGTGTGGGGA
>NZ_JACKZU010000615.1:0-2527 GCF_014222165.1 Nostoc sp. 2RC | reverse complement strand
CATCTCCCCATGCCCCATGCCCCATTCCCTATTATTGATACCCCTGCCAAGAACTGATTTCTAATTTGCCACTCGGTTTGAATATCACTTGAAAGTGGGCAAGAGGTTCTTTACTATTGGGGGGTGCTGCATTGGAGCCATAGATGGCGTTAAACATCTGGGGAAGGGGTGTTTCCCGGAAGTAGTCAAAGGCTACTTGGTTGAGTGGTTCATAGTCAGCAATTACACCATCTTTGTTCACCGCTACCCGATATTTTAAATCTCGTGTAAATGTAGGTGTGCCGCTCCAAGCTTGGCGGACTGTATTATAAAGTTTTTGATTTAAACCTTTGACTATGTTAGGGTCGGTAATTTTTGTCCCTACTACCTCTGGTGTTCTAGCATACCCACGCCAAGGGCTGACTTGCAAGACACCATTTGTAGTAAATACTACTCTAAATTGAGCGATGGGTTCATTGGAAATGGGAGGACGGTTAGCAGGATTGTAAAGTAGGTTAGGTAGAGGAGTTTGTCCTATTCCTTGATTTGCTTCTTGATTGACTGCTTTATAACCAACGATCGCTCCATCTGCGGCTACACCTATACGATAGATCAAATCCTGTTGCAATCCTGAGCGATTAGTCCAAGCTGGATGAATTTGATTATACACTTGGCGATTTAAGGCACGCAGTTGGGATGGATCGGTAATTTCCGAAACTGTATTTAAAAGTGCTTCTAAATCTTTAACTTCTGGCTTGGTAGTAGTTGTAGCTATTGGTGTAGGAGTCGCAGCAGCTATGGGCGTCGCAGCCGACGTGGGAGTTGGATCTGCTGATGCTGAAGGGGTGAGGTTCTTCGTTGTGGAGGTAGTTTGCCCATTTGGCTGAGGCTGTGGTGGACGAATTTGGGGAGGTGGAATCAAGTTAAAAGCGATCGCTGCCACTGCTAAACTTGATACTCCCACAGCAGCCGGAACCACCTGGTTGATTAAACCTTGACTAGCAGCACCATAGCGTTTAGTAACTGGCTGTAGTTCTAACGAAAGTTCTGGTAAAGTTTGGCTGTCAGCAAAAAACTGATCTACTGCTTCTACCAAATCAAACAACTGCACCGTACTCAAATCTATTTCAATAGACGGGCGTTTAGCATGACTGGGATGAGACTCGAAACCTTCTGGCGCGCCTTCTGAATGTACAATTAACCGATGTCGGTTGCTGTCTATTTTTTGAAACTCTACTAACTCTGACTCGTGGTTATGGGCTTGGGGATTGGGTACATTACTTAAAAATTCTTGGGCATAGCCACTAACCGCCCTCACCAAACTTTCAAAAAACTCCCGCCCTCCTGTTAGAGGTTGATTATATCCAGATAAATAACATTCCGCATTGACCAATATAGATAATTCTGGGCGCAGTTCTTGGAATTGTGCAGCCCTAGTGACATCACTTAAACCTTCTAAAAGCAGTGTACAATTAGGCAAACTGTACTTACGTTGAATATTCATTCCACCTCACCGTCAAAAAGACTAATCCAAAATCGCTGCATTCCAGCCGTACCAGTGCAGAATAGCAATTGTCCTAACAAATTTATCGCTAACTCATTTAATTTTTCGTCAGAAGTTAATGCCAGTACACCAGAACGTCGAGTATTCATCCGACTCTTAAAATGCGCTCTAAACCGCTCTAGGTAATTAGATAACCGCAAATTCTGTTCTAGGGGAATCTGTTTTTCTTCCATCTGTTGACATAACATTAATAACTGCCGAATCACAACAGTTAGACGCCGCGCTATGTAACAAGCAATAACTACCAAAGCTTTGGCTTCCATAATAGTTAAGGGACGGCGAATGTGCGCTCTCCGTAGCGGGTTAGAGCTACGCATCCGCCATAAATTTACCCGATCTTTGACAATTCCTTTAAGATCTAATTCTTGAGCAAAAGCTAGGATTGCTTCAGAACCGCCAAGCTCTAAAGCTTCAATAGCGAGTAAAATAAGGTCAATTTGCAACCGAGTTCTTCGAGGACATGTTTGTCCGGCAATGGCAGGATCTGGTAAAGTGTCCAGAATCATCGGCAATGAATCTTGAGTTGGACTTTTCAACGGCGTTAAACTTGCAGAAACATTCATTCTATAAATACCTTGTACGCTTGTGACAGACTAGGTAAAACAAATTTAAGATAAGTAGCCAAGACTTGAACATTAGACTCATAGCAGTGGTCATGACTACCTGATATATACATTACTTAACTCTTTCTACTCAAAGGATTCCCTATATTAAATTCAAAACTTTAAAACATCACTGAATTCACCTCATTTATTAGTGCTATACCTGTTCTAGCTTGATTTAGTTTCTACTTGTCGTCAATCAAGGGTCAAGCATTAGCCTCCACGCCCAGCGTATGACATTATAGTGTACGATTTTTCAGGTATCTGGAATTGGGCATTGGGCAGGGGAAAAGGTTAAAGGGAAAAGGGAAAAGGGAAAAGGAATAAATTTAATCTTTCCCTTTTTCCCCTTACCCCTTTCCCCTTCGCCTCATGCCCATGC
>NZ_JACKZU010000614.1:0-2557 GCF_014222165.1 Nostoc sp. 2RC | reverse complement strand
GCCCTTTGCCCTTTGCCCTTTGCCCTTTGCCCTTTGCCCTTTGCCCTTTCCCCTTTACCCTTTGCCCTTTCCCCTTTCCCTATTTTCATCAAGGTGATTTTTGAGTACTAGCGTTAAAATCTGATTCAAAATAATTGGTAAATTTCGCTAGTTGTGTCTACTTCTTTTAAAACCTTTCCTATCTGGGCATTTTTCTCGCTGTTAACCAACGGCGTACTACTGTTGGCGGTGGTTCTGCTAATTTGGCAACAGCAGAAATTGACCGCTTTTTTTGGCCTAGAGCAAATGACCGTCAACAACTCACGTCCAGTTGTTACACCTGATTTAGGTCGCCGTCACCAACTCACTTATCAACAGTGGGTAGATATTCTCAAACAAGAAGCTAAAGTAGCTGCCGATCGCCGTCCTGTAAACTTAACTATACTTGCGGGTGATTCTTTGAGTTTATGGTTTCCCACTGAATTATTACCCGAAGGTAAAAATTGGCTCAATCAAGGAATTTCTGGCGAAACTAGTCAGGGACTTTTGAAAAGATTGAATATATTTGACCGCACCAAGCCAGAGGCAATTTTTGTGATGATTGGCATTAATGACTTAATTCGGGGGACGAGGGATGAAGTAATTTTAAATAATCATCAGCAAATTATCAGTCACCTGCGAAGAGTGCATCCCACAACTGAAATTGTGGTGCAGTCGATTTTGCCACATGGTGCAGAACAAGCAACTTGGCAAGGACGAGATAAACTTCTGGCTATTACGAATAATCGTATTCGACGATTAAACGAACGACTGCGAAGCATATCTGCAAAACAAGGTGTAAAATTCCTCGATTTATATCCTCTGTTTACCAACACCAAAGGTAATCTCCGCCAGGAATTTACTACTGATGGCTTACATCTCAATCGTGAAGGCTATATAGTTTGGCGTTCTGCATTGCAGATTTATAGCAATATGGAATTAAAACCTGAACTTCAACGTGTTTCAGGGAAGGATAAGAAGTAATATCTTTGAATACCAGTCTGTATGAATCGCGTCTTAGCGCGAGAGAATAAAAAATAGTGGTTTAAGTAGACGAATCTCATGGATACAAAAGCTTTTAAGCGGACGCTCCAACACTCAGAAAATTACAATCGTAAGGGATTTGGTCATCAAGCAGAAGTTACTAGTCAGTTACAATCTGAGTATCAAAGTAACTTGATTCAGGAAATTCGCGATCGCAATTACATCCTGCAACGAGGCGATGTCACCATCAGGCTAGCCCAAGCCTTTGGCTTTTGTTGGGGTGTAGAACGTGCTGTGGCCATGGCCTATGAAACCCGTCAACATTTCCCCACAGAAAGCATCTGGATTACTAACGAGATAATTCATAACCCTTCTGTAAATCAGCGGATGCAGGAGATGGAAGTAAAATTTATCCCAGTGGAAGCCAATCAAAAAGACTTTTCTGTTGTTGATACTGGTGATGTAGTCATATTACCAGCTTTTGGGGCTAGCGTTCAAGAAATGCAGATCCTTCACGAAAAAGGCTGCAAAATTGTAGATACAACTTGTCCTTGGGTATCTAAAGTTTGGAATACAGTAGAAAAGCACAAAAAAGTTGATTATACTTCAATTATTCACGGTAAATATAAACATGAAGAAACAGTTGCTACGAGTTCCTTTGCTGGCAAATATTTAATTGTATTGAATTTGTCAGAAGCGGAATATGTTGCTAATTATATTATTAACGGTGGCAACCGCGAAGAATTTTTGCAAAAATTTGCTAAAGCTTGTTCAGCAGGATTCGATCCCGATCGCGATTTAGAAAGAGTTGGCATTGCTAACCAAACTACCATGCTCAAAGGCGAAACTGAACAAATCGGCAAGCTTTTTGAGCGTACTATGTTGCAAAAGTACGGCCCTACAGAATTAAACCAGCATTTCCAAAGCTTCAACACTATTTGTGATGCTACACAAGAACGGCAAGATGCAATGTTGGAGTTAGTAGAAGATAATTTGGATTTAATGGTAGTTATTGGTGGGTTTAATTCCTCAAATACTACGCAGCTGCAACAAATTGCCATTGAGAGGAAAATTCCTTCTTATCACATTGACAGTGTTGCACGTATTCAATCAGCAAATTCTATTGAACATCGGCAATTAAATGGGCAATTAACCATTACAGAAAACTGGTTACCAGAAGGGGAAATTGTTGTGGGAATTACCTCTGGTGCTTCAACACCAGACAAGGTAGTAGAAGATATCATTGAAAAGATTTTTGCGTTGAAAGCAACAGCAACACTAGTGTAATTTGTAGGAGTATATAGCAGCCTAGTTAAATATAAAATACTCAATAAATAGATACCTGATTTATATATAAAATCGGGTATCTATTTATTAAGTAATGATACAGCGTTTTTTAGGTAAACGAGGTACATGGTTAGGGGCGAACAGCCGTACCCTACGGGAAGGCAAAGCCTACGCCATTACAATAGTTTGTACCTTATAAACTCTGAATCTCCTGTATCATGTCCGCATAATTAGTTATGATTTCCACAGCCACCCCACCCCTTAATCC
>NZ_JACKZU010000613.1:0-2562 GCF_014222165.1 Nostoc sp. 2RC | reverse complement strand
GCCCCATGCCCCATGCCCTATTTGGCCAATTAACTTGCTTGGATGATGCTTAGGAAGATCAGAATAGCAGAGCTAAGGGAGCCGATACCAAACATCAGCGATCGCAAAACGGGTATATTCAAAATATAAAAAATTGAGTAAAGAAAACGTGCAGCCACAAAGGCGATGGCAGCTGTAGCTGCTGTAGAAGAATTTACACCAGTTACGTATGCCATGAATGCGGCTGCGGCAAATACCATAAACGCTTCAAAGGAATTCTGATGTGCCCAAGTGGCTCTTTGAGCATAGGGTGGCAATTTATCAAACATAGCGCGAGGGGCAGACAAATCGTAGCCAACACGCACACGAGCATAAGCTACTACCAAAAAAGGCACGTAAATCAGAACGGCAGCAGCAGCGATGGAGTACAAAAAAATTATCATTGGTTATTAGTCACTAGTCATTAGTCATTGGTCATTGGTCATTGGTCATTGGTCATTAGTCAAATATATAGACGTGCTTTAAGCTAATGCGCCTATATATTGCACTATTTTCCGTATAAATTGTCATTAGTCATTTGTGTTTCTAAAAACAAAGAACTTTTGACAAAGGACAACTTTCACTAGTTAATGTGCAATTTTGTTTGCGTAACAGCTTAGTTTGATTACCACGAACTAGGACAAAGGACGAAGGACTTTTGACAAATGACTAATCAAAGTAAAAGAGTGTCACCACTTTTCTTTGTTCTTCTGCATCTTGACAAGTTTGCAACAAAGTGCGGCTGTCGTGAAATGCAAAGCAAATTAATTGCTGGCAACGAGAAACAATTTCCTTGTTGCACAAGTAACTAGCTTCAGCCAGAGACAGATTATCATTACTGGGATTTTCCACCAGATGCATTACCTGTTCTAGTTGCTGGCGGGATTCTAAGGGCTGGCGTTCCAAGCTTTGGGGTAGAATCACGGTTAACAAGTTTGGATCGGCCCTAGTTGCTCCCCGGATGGCAGCAGAATTTGTACCTATGGCACCAGAAGTGATGATTCGATTACCCGATAAAACCAGGGCATATGTCATCATTTCAATAAGATTCTGATGTGTAATCGGCACATGACGAGAACCCAGCAAGGCAATTCTTTTAGAACCCGTTTGCTGAATTGTCGCCAGTTCTTGCGCTAATGTATCGACGTTAATAAGGTCTGTTGACTGACTCAAAGATAGACATAATCATATTGAACGACCCAGCTATTCTACCAAAGAGCGTGTAGGTGCGAGGCAAACCGAGTTAGACATCACTACAATTTTTCACTTTTTTTGGTTCAACTTCCTTGGGTAAAGAAAATGGGGCACGAACTTTTGACTTTTTAATGCCCAATGCCCCATGCCCAATGCCCCATATCCACTTAATCCCCCAACCCTATTTCCTGTTCTCCGTTCCCTTTTAATAACTCAATGACGCCATCGCACCAAGCTAACCAATGTTTTTCGTAACTAATTCCATTCAAGAGAGTCAAATACTGAAATTGTTCTGGTTGTGAGAGTTTTTGAGGATTCCGAAAGTAATGCTGTTCTAAATTCTTGTATGTAGACAATTTTTCTAGGTGGGCTTTTTGATGTTGCTCTATTTCTGCCAAAATCGTCTCTTTAGAAGCAACACGAGCAGCAAAAATCTTTACAAGTAAATCATCTTTTATTGGTGTGGGTTCAGAAGGTTGAGCAATCCACTTTTTTAGCTGCTGTTCTCCCAAGTCTGTGACAGTGTAAAGCTTTTTGTCTGGCCGTCCTGCTTGCAGAATTGTTTGGCAACTAATCCAACCTTGGTCTTCTAGCTTTGACAGCTCTCGATAAATCTGCTGGTGGCTGGCTGACCAAAAAAAGCCTACAGAGCCATCGAATCGCTTTGCTAAATCATACCCACTACAAGGGGCGTTAATTAGAGCAGCTAATATCGCGTGGGCTAATGCCATGATTTTTAATTCACTACTTGACTTATGCAATTAGTTGCATAAAATAATTATATGCAACTAATTGCATAATAATCCAAAAGCATAAGGAGTGTAACTCATGCCTCAAGTCATGCCAGGAAGATTTACCGCCGAGATCGATGAACCCTTTGTTGTGTTTCTGATTGGGATGAGGATTAACAAATTGTTTGCTTTTTCTAAATGGATTCCCACAGCTAGGGCAATGTCGCCGATGCTACGCAGCCTCCGGCAAAATCCCGAAAAGGGATTTTTAGGGGGAGAAGGTTTCATTTACTCACGGGGAGTAGGGCTGATTCAGTATTGGCGATCGTTTGAGGATTTAGAGGGTTTTGCCAGAAATCCCGCAGATATACATCTAGAAGCTTGGCAAAGGTTTAATCGCTCTGTTGGTGCTGATGGCAGTGTTGGTATTTGGCACGAAACTTATTTAATCGAGCCGGGAAAATATGAGGCAGTCTATGGAAATATGCCTGTATTTGGATTAGCTGCTGCAACTAAGCACGTTCCAGCTAAGGGAAGAAGGGAAACAGCGCGCCGTCGCTTGGGAGGTGACAATGAGCCTGCTGTGCCTTCGCCTGGGGGAGATGGGGAGATGGGGGGA
>NZ_JACKZU010000612.1:0-2566 GCF_014222165.1 Nostoc sp. 2RC | reverse complement strand
CTTCCCCCTTGTCCTCTTCCTCACCTCCCCTCGCTACACCAATGTGAATTCGCGGTTGCTGATTTTGACAAAATTTAATGGCGTTACCGATGAGGTTTTGAAATACTTGTGTTAATTGGGTGGCATCAGCGACAATCTCAGGTAGACTATCTTGGGTGATAATTGCTTTACTGTCAGCGATCGCTATTTGCAGATTTGTCATTGCTTGTTTCACAGCCGCATTGCAATCAACTCGTTTAAAGGGCTGTCCGCGGGTGCTGACGCGGGAGTAATTCAACAAATCATTAATTAGTGTCTGCATCCGCCGCGCGCCATCTACTGCGTAGTTGATAAACTCGTCAGCATTAGTATCGAGTTGATTTTTGTATCTTCGCTCAAGCAATTGTAGATAACTGGTTACCATCCGCAATGGCTCTTGCAAGTCATGGGAAGCTACGTAGGCAAATTGTTCTAATTCGGCGTTGGAACGCGCCAGTTCTTGACTTTGGCAGGTTTGTTGTTGTAGCAGTTGTGCCTGAGATACAGCAAGGCCAATTTGGTTAGCGAGTTGTTGTAACAATTCTGTCTCAAAGTTATTCCACTTTCGAGGTGCTGCACATTGGTGAGCTAGCAATAAACCCCAAATGTTGTCTCTAACAATAACGGGCACTACAAGGTTTGCTTTGACGGCAAACTGCTCTAGAAATTCTCGATGACAAGGTTGAATATACGCAGTTTGAATGTCTTCAATGGCACTAATTCTTCCTTGGCGATATCTTTCGAGGTATTCTTCTTTGAAACAGGGGTCGATAATATTTTTCCCCAAAATTACCGGCCATCCAGGTAGTACAGCTTCTTGTACCACTGTTCCCGAACCGTCAGGGCAAAGTTGAAAAATTAAAACTCGGTCAGCTTGCAGTAGTTTTTGGACTTCAGTAACAGTAGTTTGGAGAATTTCATCGACTTGTAAAGATTCTCGGATTTTAACAGTAATTTCGGAAAATAATTGCGATCGCAAATTTTGCCGCTTTAATTCCTCTTCTGTTCGCTTGCGATCTGTAATATCAGTATAAGAACCGACCATCCGCACTACATCACCTAATGCGTCCCAAAGCGCTTGTCCTCGATCTAAAATCCATTTATAGCTACCGTCTTGGCATTGGACTCGATACTCACAAACATAAAATGGTGTTTTCTTGGCAAAGTGATCCTGGAGGGTTTCAAGTACTAAATCTCGCTCATCAGGATGAATTAATTTTGTCCATCCATCCCAACAATTAAAAATTTCCTGGTCTTCATAACCCAACATTTGTTTCCAGCGAGTTGAGAAAAACACTTCATTTGTCTTGAGGTTCCAATCCCAAATACCATCGTTATTTCCCTGCAATGCTAATTGCCAACGTTCTTCACTTTCTCGAAGTGCTTGTGCTGTTTGGCGTCGTTCAGTAATGTCTTGAAAATAAACCGATAAGCCGTCTTTTCCTGGATAGACATTAACTTGAAACCAGCCGTTGAGGGGTGGATAAAATTCCTCAAATTCCACACTTACTTGTTGTGCTACTGCCTGACGATACTGCTTTTCAAATGTTGTACCAATAATTCTGGGAAAAACTTCCCAAATATTTTTACCTAAAAGCTGATTCTGGGTTTTTTGCAACAGCTGTTCTGCTTGACCATTAACATAGGTAAATCGCCATTCTTTATCCAGGGCAAAAAAAGCATCGGTGATACTTTCAAGCAAATTAGTAATCCGGGTTCTAGCTGCTTCTGATTCTGCTCTTGCTGTTTGCTCCTGGGTCATTAGTTTCTCAGTAATCTGAGATACCTCAGCTATATGACGCCTGAGTTCTAGCTGGTCAATTACTAGGCGACTCAGAGCCACCAACGCCTGAATTTGTTTTTCATTTAATTGTTTCGGAACTTGGTCAATGACGCACAAAGTCCCCAACATATCCCCCTTGGGAGTGATTAAAGGCACGCCAGCATAAAAACGCACATAGGGATAGCCAACTACCACCGCGTTCTGCGCCAAGTTTTCATCAGCCAGGGTATCTGGAACCACAACAACGCTACGCTGCTGTTGGCAAAGGTAAGATAACCCAACACTGCGGGGCATTTCTGATACATCTAAACCGACTTTTGCCTTAAACCATTGACGCTTTTCATCAATAAAATTTACTAAAGATATAGGAGTATTACAAATAAAAGCGGCTAACTGAGCGAGATTGTCGTAAGCCTCTTCAGGTTCAGTATCAAGAATTTGATACTGACGCAAGGCTTCTAGCCTCGCCTGTTCTCTAGTTGTGTCTCTAATATTCATTAACTTTTATTAAAAAATCTCAATTATGATATTCAGTCACAAAAGCGAACACATCAGAATTAAGTTAACTATTTTTAACATTAGTTAACTCTCTAGGTGTTTTTAGTTATTTTGGGGAGTTTTGAGAAAAAGCCCTTGTCAATACTGCTCGCTTGTGTATTTTCAACTCGGAATTTGGTTTTGGGAAAAGGTGAGCCAGCGCGGTCTTGGGGGTTTCCCCCATGAGCGACTGGCGAACCCCGAAGGGGTTAAAGGGTAAAGGGTAAA
>NZ_JACKZU010000061.1:0-27404 GCF_014222165.1 Nostoc sp. 2RC | reverse complement strand
AAGGGGAAAGGGGAAAGGGGAAAGGGGAAAGGTTTTAAATACATCAGACCTCTTGCACAAGAGTGCTTTTTGCACTTTTGTGGTCAAAGGGATACATCTTTATTGGGGAAAGGGAAAATACCAAACATGCACCTCCTTTCCCCGACTTCTCTTAGAAGTCTATCCTTTACCCCTTACCCCTTAACCTTTTACCAGACCACAAGGGAAGTTCATACTGCTTGTCAAGTATTCATCCGAACATGATATTAGACATCAAAAGATTTTTCCCCCAGTCGCTTCCTGTAGTTTTACAACAGAACAGGGGGAAACAAAAACGTTAAAGGGTAAAGGTTTTTTCTTACCCTTTACCCCTTAAGTTTTTCTCTACTTTTGCAAGAAGTTTATTGCAGTAATTTCTGGAACTGTTTTTGACTACGCACTTTGTGAAAGTCTGGGTCAGTTTTAGCTAATTTTTTATATTTTCCAGGAACAAATTGAATCGCTCGATCTAAGTTTTCAATTGCTAATTCTACATTGCCTTGTAAAGCATAAGCACAAGCTTTGTTGTAATATGCTTGGTGCAAATCTTTTTTGATGGCGATCGCTTGATTATAAGATGCAATTGCTTGTTGATAGCGATGCAATTTTATTAAGGTAATACCCCGGTTAGTTAAAGCTTCATATTTGTTAGGTTTGATGGCGATCGCTTTATCATACGATGCAAGAGCCTCTTTGTAACGTTGTAGAGATGTTAAGGCTATGCCACGGTTATACCAGGCTTCATCTTTGTCAGGCTTGATGGCAATAGCTCGATCGTAAGATGCAATGGCTTCTTGATAGCGATGCAATGATGTTAAAGCTATGCCTCGGTTTATCCAAGCTTCAGGAATCTCAGCTTTCATGGCGATCGCTTTGTCATATACTTGGATTGCATCTTCGTAACGCTGTTTATCTAATAAATCATTGCCTTGAGCAAATAAAACTTCTGCTTTTTGGCTTGCCTTTGCTTCTACAAAAAGCTGGCTTACATTAGTTTCCTGGACTACTTGTCTAGTATTTTCTGTCCATGAATTTGCTCCATTACTACAACCAAATCCAAAGAATACTATTAGGCTAGATGCAACAAATCCGTACCTACAAACCATGCTTTGTCTACAGAACTTATAATTCTGTTATTCAACTTTTGTTATTTTTGAATATTATCAAATGTTTAGTAATTTTTGCTCATTCGGTTCGTAATTTTTTGACAAAAAACTTTTGATGAAAATTTATACTTGTTTTTTGATACCTAGAATAACATATTCAATACACATAAAGCAATTGTTGAATGTAGAGCTTCCTGAGCTATGGCAGGCAACAGGCAATAGGGAAAGAAAGTCTCTTGGTGTCTGGGTTTTATTGTCAATTTATGTCCTCAACTATGCTTCGACTGCGATCGAGGACTTGCAAGTAAAAAAGCATAGAAGACTGTTGCCTGTTGCCTGTTGCCTGTTGCCTACTACACCAATAATTTCAGGAATCAAACTTGATTCCTATAGGACTTACGCAACTGGCATATTATTTGAAGTTTGTAGTTATGACTTTAGTCCTTAAAATAAGGGCTGAAGCCGCTTACTACAAGCAAAAAATAAAATTTTTTGTGACACTTGCGTAAGTCCTGAAATAGATGAAAACGGCTTTAAAAAGCAAAGCTTAAATCATCCCAAATACTGACCCGACAGTAGACTTAATCGAATCTCTTGCGTCCTTCAAAGTTTGACTGATGGGATGCTTTGCCTGCAAAAATACACGGGCACAATTGCGTCCCGGCATTCCAGAAATAGAACCGCCTGGATGAGTTCCTGCGCCAGTGAGAAATAAATTCTCAATTGGGGTTTTGTAATTTGCTATTTCTGGCAAGGGACGGAAAAATACCATTTGATCTAAGGTCATATCGACATGGTAATAATTTCCTTTGTATGCACCTAATCTTTCTCCGAGTTCTGCTGGACTTTCTACACGACGGGCGATAGTTGCATTTTTGACATTCGGCGCATAGTTCGCCAATTTATCAATCACCCTGTCTGCAACTTTGTTTTTCAATTCATCTGTCCAACCAGTGCCTTTTAAACCCGTACCTTCTGCACCAGCAATTTGATAAGGGGCGAAAAACTCAATCCACGCAGTATGTTTACCTGGGGGTGCTAGTGTCGGATCTAAGTAACTGGGTACCACTAGGTACATTGATGGGTCGGTATCAGGAATTTCTCCCAAGGTACATTTACTATGAGCTTGTTCTACATGAGCCACAGAATCTGCAATTAAGATGGAACCAACAAGATATTCATCTTTGTGTTCGTGGTGGGGAAAGTGCAGTGGTTCGTTCAAAGCCAAATCAATTTTGAGGATAGTTTCGTTGTTGTTAACGATGCGGCGTTCTAATCTTTCCCACAAGTCAGGATCGACTCCATCAACTTGGCTTTTATCAGTCATTTGCAAGAATAACCGCTTGGCATCAATATTAGAAATCACGCCATGTCTGGCACGATATTCTTTACCACCACCGACTCGCACGCCTACAGCTTTACCGTCATCAATTAAAACTTTTTCCACGTGTTGGTCTGTGAGAATGACGCCGCCCTTACTTTTGACTAAATTTACCAAAGCTTGTACCAGTGCGCCAGTACCACCACGGGGTCTTGCCATCCCTGGATTATGACGCATTGCCATCATAATTGCACCAATGGCAAGGGTTTTTTGTGATGGTGGCGCACCAAGTTCTGATGCTAGCCTTGCTAGTGGTGCTTTGAGAAATTCTGAGTCAAACCACTCGTTTAGTAAATCTTCACCGCTGGTTAACATGGTGCGAATAAAGTCCAGCGTTTTGTTTGGCGAACCGATGACAGAAAATAAATCTTTGATTTTTGTGATGTCATAGTTACCAAGGATGTCAATAATTGACTTCGGTGGTGCATTAAACATGGGAATCATTGCACCTAAGGCCCTTTGCCAATAATCAACAAATTCCGCATATTTTTTGGCGTCGCGATCGCTATAACGAGCGATTTCTGCACAAGTCTTTTCCACCGACTTATGCCCTAAGAAATATTTGCCATCAGGATGAGGACAGAAAACAACAGGATCGCACTCTAAATAATGCAAACCATATTTTTCTAGTTCTAATTCTTCAACTACTGGCCCTAAGTGAATAAACTCGTGGTCAATAGCGCATAAGTTAAATTTAAATCCAGGAGCTTCTTGTGGTAAACATTCTTCAGTTGTTGCTGCACCGCCTGGAACGGAACGCTTTTCTAGTAACAGGACACTATAACCAGCCTTCAATAAATAAGCTGCACAAACTAACCCATTATGTCCAGCACCAATCAGTACAACATCATACTCTTGCATAGTGGTTACTTTGAAATTAATTAGCTTCATAAAGCTTAAAAATTTTTTGGCAAATTTAAATCACCCATGAGTAACAAAAATTATCTTTAATTAGTGTCAATACTACTAAAGAGGTAATACATCTGATGAGGGTATTTGGTTTACCTGGGCTTCTATCAGAAGTATTAAATTTCCAGTTTCTACTTCTAAATCTT
The DNA here is from genome assembly GCF_014222165.1 of Nostoc sp. 2RC. Classification (NCBI taxonomy): domain Bacteria; kingdom Bacillati; phylum Cyanobacteriota; class Cyanophyceae; order Nostocales; family Nostocaceae; genus Nostoc; species Nostoc sp. 2RC. The sequence continues at coordinate 23,844 of NZ_JACKZU010000061.1, read as the reverse complement.
CAATCCGAAATATAATATCGTCCCATTTAAAATATGGTATGCTCATCAAATCTTTGGCTTTGTGCATTAATGCTGTAATTAATTCTATTGAAACACCTGCTCCCTCAGTACACTTAAAGCTCTCCAACATAGCAGGTTGTGAATCTTTGCGGGGACGAGCAATGGCAGTGAAAGCTAAAGGCCGAGTTTTTCCCATTTCCTTTAACAATATCTTTCCTCTGAATTCTATTTTGCCAGCACCAGGTAAATATACCTGAATTTCTTGTGGTTCAAAACTGACAATTTCGCCATCTACATCCAAGTTTAAGTTTCGCATCTGGTTGTCAATAAACTCTGACGATAAAGCGCGGTTTAAATCTGCTTGTGTCAGTGTCATTTTAGCAATGGCATTTACTGGACGATCTAGTTTGATTTCACCGAAAATAGCACTTAGAGGATTAATGGTGAAAGCATCAGTTTGCAGTTTTATTTCTTGTACGCGAATGTCTTTTTGGATAACTAATCCTTCGCCTGTAACCGAAACTCCGTCAGCTTGTCCTTGCACTATTTTCAACAGATCGGTTTGTATGTCTATTTCTATTTGTTCTACTTCATCTAAATTTTTAGATATTCTTCTTTCAACTTCCTGGGATAATAATTTCTCCTCAAATCTATGCTCATCAGGCATAAATTACTAATCTCCTAAATATCCTCATATTGCTTACTGTAAAGGCTGGATACTCAAGAGCGAATCTATATTCAGGTATATGACGGTATAACTAAGGGCAGACAATATGCATTAATATCAACTTAATGTTTCAGTTAATACTAATGAACAATATGTCTACCCTTCAATAAAAATTGAATGTTTTTTTATTTGGGCGTTCCATAATTGCGGGATGATTTGAGAATTTGCATCAAGACATAATCCCCGTGTCACCGTGTCTCCGTGTCCCCGTGTCCCCGTGTCAGCCTAAATCATCCCATTATTAAGCAACGCCTTTATTTGCAAGTCCCTTAATTTTTACCATTCGGCCGCTGAATAATTGTCTCCAAAATTCGCCGCTTGGCTTTGGGATCGATCGCAACTAAGCGCACATATTCACCGCTATATTCTGCCAAAGAAGATTCCAAATTCGATATTGCATCCGATTCGGCATCAATGTGGCTGTTAACACAACTTTGCCAAGAACCTGTACGGAAACGACGCTCATCTACGTGTTCGATACTAATTTTGTAACCTTGAGACAATATTTGGCGGATTTGTGCTTGTGTTTCTAGGCTCAAATGGGTACTTGAGACATTGTGTTTCTGAAAGCCATTAGTTGATGGTTCGCTAGTTGGTGTCACAGCAGGCGGTGGTGCTGGTTGATAACTTCTACCTCGATTCAGTCGATTGTATTCATCAACTAATTTGGAATTTTCCACTCGTTTTTGTTCGCCAACCATCAAGTGGCCGGATTCTATTAGGTGAGACAAGCTGAAATCTGGTTTTTTAAATTGTGGTGGCCCTTCAACGCTATTAACCACGCGTAAGGATACCCGTTCAAAACCGATTTCATGGATGAATTTGCGAATTTGTTCGTCGTAAATCCGCGATCGCAATGCGCTAAAAAAGTCAATGGACTGATTGGCAAAAGTATCAACTAGCTGTTCGACTTCCCGCCGTGAAAGTCCATCAGCTTCAAAAATCCCGCCGACAATTCCCACCTTATCATCTCGGTCTGGTTCCCAATAAAATTTCTCCATCCGTCCATCCCGAATTAACGGTGCATAGAGGGTGGAAAAATCATTACCTGTGACAATAATCGGGACGCGATGTAAAGGTGTAGAGTCATAGCTTCCCGGTAACTGTACATCTGTGGGATTATCGGCAATATTCATCAGGGTGGCATTCACCAACTGTGTATTTACAGTATATTGAGTGCCTTCATCGAAGCGTCCAGCACCCGCATCCAAATCGTTAATCATCAGCACGCACATTTTCCCGCGTACTTTAATCAGTTCTGCTGTTTCCCGGTAGCGCAGCCGAATCAACCGCGCTGGATCTCCTGCGTCTGGACTTTCCAACTCGCCACCAGAAATGAGAGTTACTTCGATACCCATTTTCTCGAAGACTAACTCGCATTGAAAAGACTTACCTTCACCCTTACGTCCATGAATGCCTAAAATTAAAGGTACTCTAACCCCAGGAAGGTTTAAGAAATTTTTCGTGATGTGGACAGCAAGTTTGTCCAAAAATCGGGGAGCAATGTAGTAACTCATGAACCTATGTTATAAATATCTAGCACTTCTAAAGTTAATGTTAAGTTTTTTTGGGTATAGCGATCGCTTTTCGTGGATTATTGATGGCGATCGATTTTTTCACACAATTTGAAACACAGAGATAGGTTTACTCTCTGTCACTGGGAATTATATTCCGTAAGACTGATTCTAAATATAATTACAAACCTACAGAGGTCGATTTTGTCTCTATAGCCAAGAATTCCATTAGCCAAAGCTTCTATCATAAACTTTGCACAAACTCTGTATGTTCTTCACTACTCAAACCTTGTTGCAACACTCCTAAAACCTTTGCCATTTCCCCTTTACATAATGCCTCTACATCCAACCACAAGCCAGGAAAAACCCGACTTTTAATTATATTATTTATATCAGCTTCTAGCGCTCTATATTCACCATCCTCTAAGCAGAACCAATCTAATTGATTTTCTAAAATTCGCCAAACAATATATTCTTTAACACCGTTCCGACGGTAAACTTTTTTCTTATCATGTAAATCATTAGCAGCGCTGCTAGCTGCTACTTCAGCGATTAATTCTGGCGCGCCTTCAATATAATCATCTTCACTAATACGTGCTTGTCCGCCTAACTTTTCATCAATCAACAATACAACATCAGGCTGGGGTTCATTATCTAAATCTAGGCGCACTGTGACATTATCGCCCAACTCAACCCCAGGAGTGGCAACTTTATAAGTGCCTAACCAGATGATTAAGTCTCCATGCGGTTTTCCATGACTATTAAAACGCAAAGGTGATGCCACGTATACAATTCCTTCTATTAATTCTGCTTTTTTAACATGAGGCATAGCAGTATATCGGCGTTCAAATTCCTGGCGAGTCAGCCTATCCCCACTTTCTAACGGCGGAATGCGGATACTTTTATTCAAGTTTTGTTCTATCGATGCTGTCATGAGCAGATTCCTCAAGGGAGTGTTGCTAAATTTAGTATAATAAATTCTTTGTTTATAGCAGTTATCTAAACTTATTTACAGCGATTTTCAGGTAAATAAACTACATTTTATCTCATACCAATTATGTATACAAATACCTCTAATGGATAAAACCTCCGCGCCTCTTTGCGCCAACCTCCGCGTACCTTTGCGTTGAAAAACTTTAAATTGTTAATTAACTTCAAGGAAACCAATTTAACCAAGCGTCCCAATTTTCCACGATTTTGGCAAATTCTGTATAACCTCCTACTCTAGGATGAGCGCCGTCATTAGCTCTTGCTTCATTTATCCAAATATTCGATTTTTCCAGAATTGGAAATACATCTAAATAAGGCACATTTAACTCTTGACAAATTAAAGCTAAATTTTGGGTTAAATCTCTGTTTCTTTGCCTTCTTTCAAGGTCTTCTCGTTCTACATATGGTGCTGGGCCAATCATTAAAACAGGATATAACTGTTGCGCTTTATTTAAAATTTCTTGGGCATTTTTGAGCGAATCTGCTAAGTCTACACGAGTTTTACCATTTTCTGGTGTTGTGTCATTTAATCCAAAAGAAAACACAACTCTGGCATCATATTCCTTTGGCAAACGCAGCGATACTTCTTGTAACCAACGCTTTGCTATATCGCTACTCGTATCGCGCCTAATTCCTAAATTATAGTAAGTGATGTCATAACCTTTTTTATTAGCATTAGCACATACTCTCCCCGTCCAACCCAGACATTCAGGGTCACCAGTACCGTTTACAAAGGAGTCACCAATAAAACAAATTCTAACTTCACGTAGCTGTAAATTCATTGAATCAATACTTTTAGGATGTCAAGTTTTACACGCAATAAAATAAGAGAGGTAAAATTAATTGCCTCTCTTAATAAATCAACTTCAAAGGTATTAGGTTTTAGCTTTTACCTTTTAATTTTTAGTATCTGCTGGGTTTGTGAACGATAAAGCTGAGAATTTGGCATTGCTTGATGTTGTCAAAACCTACAACGCGGATGTAATTGTTGGAATATTGAGAACGGCAAGATTGAACTTCGTTCAACACTTCTTGAGTAGATTTAGCGCCGAACAAAGGCAGCTTCCACAGTGTCCAGTATAATTCTGTTGGCTCAGAGGTTTCGTTGAATTCAACCGCTGGAATGTAACCTTGATTCAAGATGTACTGGATCTGCTTGGCAATTTGAGCATCAGACAGAGGAGGCAGATAAGAAAGGGTTTCGTAACGACGCTCTTTTGGTAGAGTTTGCATAGCTTTAGTATTAAAAGATTGCGGTTGACTTCAGTTGTCAGTTATCAGTCACCAGTTATCGCTGCTGACTATTCACTGTTCGTTATTTGGGTCTGAGGTTGTTTGCTGTTCTGGGTACAGACTGGGGTTTGATGTATCTATTTGTGTGATGCGTTCTAGATGCTGGCGACGTTGTTCCATATTGGCTTGCTGAATGCCAGTGCGAACCATTTCCGGTAAGAAATCAGTCACTTCCTCGGCAATATGTTCTCTGACAGTCATGATCCGCAATGCCAAATCCGGCTTTTCTCGAAACAGTTGCTTGATGTAAGCTTCTCCGTCTTGGACTTTATCGGCAGAAAAGTTATGCAGCCACAGTGCCAATGGAGGATTAGTTTCGCCCAGCTGCGCCAATACTGTCCTTAGCGCCTGATATGTCAGGTAGCTTTGGAGAGTCTTGGCTGTGTCTTTCGCAATTTGCTTGAGATTCATGCTTGACCCCAGCCCTTAAGAGTTATGAGTTATGAGTTATGAGTTATGAGTTATGAATTAATGTAACTCTTAACTCCTAACTTCTAACTCGTAACTTTGGATCAGACGGTATCCATAGCTTCAAACTCAAACTTGATTTCTTTCCAGAGTTCGCAAGCAACGGCTAATTCAGGAGACCACTTAGCGGCTTCGCGGATAATGTCGTTGCCTTCACGAGCCAAGTTGCGACCTTCGTTACGAGCTTGGATGCAAGCTTCTAAAGCCACGCGGTTAGCTGTAGCACCAGGAGCGTTACCCCAGGGGTGACCGAGAGTACCACCACCAAATTGCAGTACGGAGTCATCACCAAAGATTTCTACGAGTGCAGGCATGTGCCAAATGTGAATACCACCAGAAGCAACTGCCATTACACCAGGAAGAGAAGCCCAGTCTTGGGTAAAGTAAATACCACGAGACTTGTCTTGCTCAACATAGTTTTCACGCAATAGGTCAACGAAGCCCATTGTGATACCGCGCTCACCTTCCAACTTACCAACTACGGTACCGGTGTGGATGTGGTCACCACCAGACAAGCGTAGGGCTTTAGCTAATACACGGAAGTGAATACCGTGGTTCTTCTGACGGTCGATAACAGCGTGCATAGCGCGGTGGATGTGCAACAGAATACCGTTGTCACGGCACCAACGAGCCAATGTGGTGTTAGCGGTGAAACCTGCTGTCAGGTAGTCGTGCATGATGATGGGCTGTTTGAGTTCTTTAGCGTACTCAGCCCGCTTCAGCATTTCTTCGCAGGTGGGAGCGGTAACGTTGAGGTAGTGACCTTTGATTTCGCCGGTTTCTGCTTGGGCTTTAGCAATAGCTTCAGATACGAACAAGAAGCGATCGCGCCATCTTTGGAATGGTGCAGAGTTGATGTTTTCGTCGTCTTTGGTGAAGTCCAAACCACCGCGCAAGCACTCATATACAGCGCGTCCGTAGTTCTTCGCTGACAAACCTAATTTTGGTTTGATGGTACAACCCAACAACGGACGACCGTATTTGTTTAATTTGTCACGCTCAACTTGGATACCGTGGGGAGGGCCTTGGAAGGTCTTGATGTAAGCTACTGGAAAGCGGATGTCTTCCAAACGCAGTGCCCGCAGGGCTTTAAAACCAAATACGTTACCTACGATGGAGGTCAACACATTGGTTACAGAACCTTCTTCAAACAGATCCAGAGGATAGGCAACATAGCAAATAAATTGGTTGTCTTCACCGGGAACTGGTTCGATGTCATAGCAACGACCTTTGTAGCGATCGAGGTCGGTGAGCAAGTCTGTCCACACAGTTGTCCAAGTACCAGTGGAAGACTCAGCCGCTACAGCCGCACCTGCTTCTTCAGGAGGAACTCCAGGCTGAGGCGTAACGCGGAATGCTGCTAGAAGGTCTGTATCTTTAGGTGTGTAATCGGGGGTGTAATAAGTTAATCTGTAATCCTTAACCCCGGCTTGATACCCAGATTTGCTCTGAGTCTTCGTTTGAGCGTAAGACATATTTTATCCTTCCCAGAAGTCACTCTTTTTACTTATCAAATCACGTATTGTGCAACTTTCCCACACCCCGCTCTTTCCCCCTTGAGCGGGGAGAAGATCGGGAAAAATTTTTGTTATGGGTTGTTTTCGGCAGAGTTTAGCACTTTTTTTGCGGCCTATACTTTGGTAGTGAAGGTAACCCTCATTACCAGTGTTCTTCCATGCTTGGGCAGACGACCTAGCGCTTCTACTCCTTCCTCTGCCTACACATCAAAATTCTTTTTTATCTGTTTCTCTTCTCGCACCCGACTAAACCTTCTCAATTTCACCAAAACTTCCGCACTTTGCGGGCAGCATTTAGATAATTCTCTCATAACCTGGCATATTCAGGAGATTGGCCTGGCTGGCACACATTTTCCCCTCCATAGTCCTTTTATCTTCTCCTTAGTTGGGAAAGATACCAGAAAAGAATTTACTTGACAGAGATTTAGCAGAGTGGTGAGCAAAAGATAAAAGAATTGCACACCACGAAATTTGTAGCTTGTTTCACAATATATCAAGAATTCGATAAGTTATTCTTTGAAAGTTTTTAACTTATTTATTTAAATTTGTTATTACATAAAGATTTAAACATTTTGTTAAGAAAGATTTACAAAATGTCATTAATGGTGTTTGGGGAATGGGGCATAGGGCATGGGGCATTGGGAGTGGTAAGTAGAGAGTTAGGGGTTAGGGGTTAGGAGTTAGGAGTTAGGAGTTAAGAATTATTCTCCTTGTCCCCATACCCAATGCTCAATGCCCAATGCCCTATGCCCAATGTTTAAAAATTCCGAGGGAGGGGAACACTGAAGTTAACCAAAAGCCAGTTTTGATAACGGCTATGGGTAGTGTCTTTAAAGGAAATGCGATCGTGGTATTGTTTTGCAAGCGTAGTAGTTTATTGATTTCTTCTATCTTGCTGGGGTTAATAACTCTGCCGAGTATGGGATGGGCACAAAAAACCCCTGATGTTAATTCATCTGATTTAGCTCCTGCTTACCCGTCTTCACCACCGCCTCCGCGAGTAGATCCTTTACCCGATGAACGGGGAGTGCAAGAAAATTCGCCAGAAACGGATTATCGTGTCGCCAACTTAGTGGCGGATGTTACAGGTAATCTTTGGGTGGGTTCTTGGCGGGGACTATCGCGGATTGACCCGAAAACTGGCAAGATTGTTTCTCGTGTAAGTTTACCGAATGTTGCCATTGGCGCTTTAGCCCAAGACAAAGTAGGACGCTTGTGGGTGGGAAGTTATGGTGGATTGATGCGAGTAGATCCCCGCACAAGCGAAATTACTGCACAGAATTTATTTTTGCCTTCTAAACGGGTGTTGTCCCTTTTAGTTGACAAGCGCGGCTATTTGTGGGCTGGAACTGATAGTGGTTTAGCTTTAATTAGTCCCGACCAAGGTTTGATTATGACTACATTAAAAAATCTGCCTGGTGTTAGCGCCAACACTTTGACTTTAGATGCTGAGGGTCAGCTGTGGGTTGGTACTCTTGATGGAGTGGTGCGGGTTAATACTGCCAGTGCTGCAATTATGAAGCGAATTGCAGATTTACCCGGAACCACTGTCCAAGCCTTAGCTATTAGTCCAGAAGGGTTGATTTGGGCGGGAATGCCAAATAATTTGCTAGTGATTAATCCCAAAACTGGGGCAGTGTTGCGGTCTGTAACGCGGCTGCGGGGGCGTAATGTTACAGCAGTGCGTTTTGCCAAAGATGGTAGTGTCTGGGTCGGTACTCACGATGGTTTGTTACGATTAAATCCAAATACCGGAGCTGTGTTAGACGCTGAAGTTGCTGGACTTCCTTCTAGTCGCATTCTTGCCCTTGCACCTGACATCGGCAACAAATTGTGGATCGGTACTAGTGAAGGTCTAGCTTGGTTAATGCCGAAAATGAGCAGTGCAAAACCCCATCTTGCTTTTAGTCGCGCCGTGAAGTAGAGATTAGGGACTGGGGACTAGGGACTGGGGACTAGGAAAATTGATTCCTAACATCCAATACTTAATAACCAATACCTAAATCCCCAATCTAAAATCCAAAATCTAAAATCTAAAATTGGCAATGGCAATCACTACCCAGCAATTAATTCAATGGAAACAACAGGGACGTTCAATTGTGGCGTTAACCGCTTGGGATTATGCGATCGCCCAACTCTTGGATGCAGCTGGTGTAGACTTAATCCTCGTGGGTGACTCGATGGCAGTAGTTTTAGGCTACCAAACAACTCTGCCAATAACTTTAGATGAAACAATCTACCACGCCAAAGCTGTACGTCGAGGAGTTAAACGCGCTTTTTTACTGGTTGATTTACCGTTTTTGAGCTACCAGGAAAGCATCCAACAAGCAATACATTCAGCTGGTAGGGTTTTGAAAGAAACCGGGGCGCAAGGTGTAAAGTTAGAGGGTGGTTATCCAGAAATGGTGGAAACTGTGGCTCGTTTGGTAAAAGCGGGAATTCCAGTTATGGGTCATGTGGGTTTGACCCCGCAATCAGTACATCAACTCGGTTTGCGACAACAGGGTAAAACCCAAGAAGCGAGTGAGAGAATTTTAAGTGAAGCGATCGCTCTCGAACAAGCCGGTGCTTTTGGTATGTTGTTAGAGCATATCCCCGCAGATTTGGCAATGCAAATTACACAAAAACTTACCATTCCCACAATTGGTATTGGTGCAGGGCCTCACTGTGACGGTCAAGTTTTAGTTACCTCAGATATTCTCGGTCTTGCAGAAAAAAGTCCGCCATTTGCCAAAGTTTACACAAATTTACGGGAGACAATTACGAAAGCTGTGCAAGATTATGCTTTAGAAGTGCGAGAACGGAAGTTTCCTTGAGCAATACTTCGCTACATAAAAAAATGCCTCAATTAAACTCGATTTTCAGGCGTGAAATTCTTTTTTGCTAAAACTTAAAGCCTCTCAATTTGTAACCTATTCATTAATCAAATGTTTCTTAACAATTTTGCAAACATTGTTTGACAATTTCTCACATTTGCTTAGTCATTAATGAAGCCAATGGATGCGAAAAAAGCATAACTACTTGTGGTGGTTGTTGACTGTTAACAGCCAAAGCTAGATTTTGTCTCTTATCCCTGTTTCCTGGGAGTGCTTCGAGATGTCGTGTAATAATTTTGGCAATTATAACTAATTAACCAGACTTGATATTAGTCATTTATTCCATGACTTTTGTGATTAGCAAGAAACTTGAGTTGCTTGCATTACTTGAGTTTTGACCTATGTGCGATGGTTTTTGCAGAATGTTCCTATATCTACCATCGAAAAAATTGTGTCATTATTTTTTCTCCACCGCTTTATAAGTTTATAAATAAAGCTATAAAATTTACCTCAAATGTGAGTTACGAGCGTGTTAAATATTAAGAAAAGTTACAAAAAATATATTCACGCAGAGCTTTTCTAGATCGAGATCGAAAGTTAGATTGAATTTAAGTATTAAAGCGTAGAGAACATGATTGAACTGTGGAAATTCCGCAATTGCCACCAAGACAATTGTAGAAACCCAGTGTAGTCTTTAACTAGAAAAACAGTGTCAGGCAGTTACTAAGCAAAAAGACAACTATTCCCACTAAACTTTTTAATATTTATTGTTCTTATGACACCAAAAGACATCAAAATTAAATTTCCTCTTTGGCAATATCTGAACCAGCCCTTATTTAGTCCCGATACTAAGTTAGTATGGAATCCCCATCGCTTTGCATTGATGTGGCGTCTTCAAATGCTAGAACGCTGCTGGACTAAAGAATGTGACGCCAAAGGGCCTCAACAGCATTAACTAGCTCAAAAGCTGCTGCAATTCCTTTTTTTGACTTGCTCAAGCCTCGTCGTCTACAATACGAGGCTTTTTGCCGTCTAGTAAAGTACTAACAGTCATGTCTCCCATAACATTAATGGCAGTGCGGCAGCGATCCAAAAACCAGTCTACAGTCACTAGTAAAGCTATGTATTGGGTAGGTAAACCTACAGAAGTAAACACCAATGTCATTGTTACTAGTCCAGCATTGGGAATATTCGCTGCACCCACCGATGCAAAAATCGAAGTGAGGATGACAATTACTTGCTGTCCCAAGCTTAGATGTTGCCCAATTAATTGAGAAATATACAATGCAGACATGGCTTCATAAAGAGCAGTGCCATCATTGTTGAAATTTGCTCCTACCAATGCTCCCAAGGCAGCAGAGGATTCTCTTAAACCAACTTTTGTTTGCAAAACCTCGAAGGTTACAGGCATGGCGGCGGCAGAGGAAGAAGTCGAGAAAGCCGTCAAAAAGGCATCAGAACCGCCAGCGAGAAATTTTAGTGGGTGTACCCAAGAATTAAATTTGACTCTGGTGAGGTAGTAACATGCTTGTAAAAACAGTGCTGCTAGCACCGCGACGATGAATGCCCCTAAAGATTGAAAGGGGGCAAAACCTTCTTTAGCAACAGTTTTAGCTACAATGCCAAACACTGCAAACGGTACTAAGGCAATTACCCAATTGAGGATGCGGACTACTGCTTCAAACAAAATACCGATGACATCTTCAATGGGTTGGTATCCGTTTTTTCCTTGGGCAATTTGTTCGGATTTTAATCCCCGCAGCACAATGCCAAAACTCAGGGCAATGACAATCAATTGAATGACGTTATTATCAACTAACGGCTTAAGAACTGCTTCCGGTACAGCATCTTTGAGCAGTCCCCAAGGATCGAGGCTTTGACTTGTAATTTGCGTATTTGTTGAAGTGACTACATTGCCCCAGGTTCCGGGACGCAGAACGTTTGCGACGAAGAGTCCCACCAAAATAGCTACTGTAGTGTTGGTTAAAAGTAGTACAAATAGCCGTCTTCCCGTGGTTCCAGGGATATTTGTAGTCATTAAAGTATGTAGCACTGCTACCAAAATCAAAGGCGTAGCTAGGGCGCGGAGAGCCTTTAGCACCAACTCAGCCGGAATTGCTAAATTGTTAATTAGGGTGGCATTGCTGGGGCTGGGATTTCCGGCACCAAGGACAATTCCGACGCTAATGGCGATTACTAGGGCGATGACAATTTGTAACGTTAGAGGAATACGCTGCCACCAAGGCCTAGCTCTGGTTTCAGGCGGAGTGCTACTTTCTGGATGACTCATTGGTTAGATGCGGATTAACTGTTGTAACTATTAAAACAACACTGGTGACAGTGGCAAATCCGGAAAAACAAAAGCTTTATTTTTGGGTAAAAACTGCTAATGTAAGATCCCGTTGCTTTGCAAAATCCGGTAAGCTCCTAGAGATATTTTTGGCTTGTGTTTGGAGGCGCTTATGTCCTTTGTCCCTTTGCATATTCACAGTGACTACAGTTTGCTTGATGGAGCAAGTCAGCTACCAGAGTTAGTGGAACGAGCGATCGCTATGGGGATGAAGGCCATCGCCCTTACCGATCATGGTGTTATGTATGGTGCGGTTGAATTAATTAAAATTTGCCGCAGTCAAAATATTAAGCCGATTATCGGTAATGAAATGTATATCATTAACGGCGATATTGAGAAACAAGAACGCCGTCCCAAATATCATCAAGTTGTTTTAGCTAAAAATACCAAAGGTTACAAAAATTTAGTCAAATTAACTAGTATTTCTAATCTCAAAGGCGTTCAAGGCAAAGGAATTTTTTCTCGTCCTTGTATTAATAAAGATTTACTCAAAGAATATCATGAAGGCTTGATTGTTACTAGTGCTTGTTTGGGTGGAGAAGTTCCCCAAGCAATTCTCAGTGGCAGACCAGATGCAGCGCGAAAAGTGGCTCAGTGGTATAAAGATGTATTTGGTGATGATTATTATTTAGAAATTCAAGACCACGGTTCCCAAGAAGACCGGATTGTGAATGTTGAAATAGTCAAAATCGCGCGGGAATTAGGGATTAAATTTGTTGCTACCAATGATTCGCATTTTATTTCTTGTTTTGACGTTGAAGCCCATGACGCTTTGTTATGTATTCAAACTGGCAAGTTAATTATTGAAGATAATAGGATGCGTTATAGCGGCACAGAATATCTCAAATCTGCCGAAGAAATGAAGCAGCTATTTCGCGACCATTTACCAGATGATGTCATTGAAGAAGCTGTAGCCACCACTGAAGAAGTTGCCGATAAAGTCGAGCCTTACCATATTATGGGTGAGCCTCAAATTCCTACCCCTCCAATTCCCTCCGGTCATACTGCTGATACTTACGCGGAGGAAGTTGCATGGATTGGACTTTTAGAAAGATTAAATCGTAAATCACGAAATGAAGTAGATTCCGTCTATAAAGAAAGATTGGAATACGAACTCAAAATGATCCAGCAAATGGGTTTTTCCAAATACTTTTTAGTTGTCTGGGATTACATTAAATTTGCCAGAGATAATAATATTCCCGTCGGCCCTGGTAGAGGTTCGGCCGCTGGTTCGTTAGTGGCTTATGCAATGCGAATCACTAACATTGACCCCGTACATCATGGACTATTATTTGAGCGATTTTTAAACCCAGAACGGAAATCCATGCCTGATATTGATACGGATTTCTGTATTGAACAACGCGATAAAGTTATTGATTACGTAACAGAGAAATATGGTGCAGATAGAGTTGCCCAAATTATTACCTTTAACCGTTTAACTTCCAAAGCTGTTTTGAAAGATGTGGCCAGAGTATTAAATATTCCTTATGGCGAAGCCGACAAAATGGCGAAATTAATTCCTGTGGTGCGGGGAAAACCCACAAAACTAAAGGTGATGATTTCTGATGCAACTCCAGAAGCAGAGTTTAAAGAAAAATACGATCAAGATCCAAGAGTCCGCCATTGGGTTGATATGGCGATGCGAATTGAAGGAACAAACAAAACCTTTGGAGTTCATGCAGCCGGTGTAGTGATTTCAGATGAACCACTAGATGAAATTGTGCCGCTACAAAAGAATAATGACGGTTCTGTAATTACTCAATATTTCATGGAAGACTTGGAATCATTGGGTTTGTTGAAAATGGACTTTCTGGGTTTGCGTAACTTGACCTTGATTCAAAAAACTCTTGATTTAATCGAAGAAAATAAAGGATATAGGATTGACCCGGATGAAATCACCCGTGGCGAAAGAAAAGCCCAAAGTATATTAGCTAAAGGCGAACATACGATTTTACCTAACGAAGTCAGGAAAACTTACGAATTATTAGAAGCAGGTGAATTAGAAGGAATATTTCAATTAGAATCTTCTGGAATGCGTCAAATAGTCCGAGATTTGAAACCTTCTAATATAGAAGATATTTCTTCGATTTTGGCACTTTATCGACCGGGGCCATTAGATGCAGGACTAATTCCGAAATTTATTAATCGTAAACACGGTCGAGAAACAATTGATTACGAACACAATATTTTAGAACCAATATTAGATGAAACTTATGGAATCATGGTCTATCAAGAGCAAATCATGAAAATTGCTCAAGATATGGCTGGCTATTCCTTGGGACAAGCTGACTTGTTGCGTCGGGCAATGGGTAAAAAGAAAGTTTCGGAGATGCAAAAGCAGCGAGAAAAATTTGTCGATGGTGCAGCCAAAAATGGTGTAAAAAAACAAGTTGCTGATGAATTATTCGAGCAAATGTTGAAATTTGCTGAATATTGTTTAAGCTATGACACTGAAATTTTGACGGTAGAATATGGATTTTTACCCATTGGAGAAATTGTAGAAAAAAACATTGAATGTAGCGTCTACAGCGTCGATGGTAATGGAAATATTTATAGTCAACCCATCGCCCAGTGGCATCATCGCGGACAGCAAGAAGTGTTTGAATATAGTTTAGAAGACGGTTCAGTGATTCGAGCAACAAAAGACCATAAATTTATGACTGTTGATGGTCAAATGTTGCCCATTGATGAAATATTTGAGGGCGAATTAGATTTGCTGCGGGTGGAGGGTTTGCCAGAGTAGGGATGAGGGAGGTGGAGAGGTGGGGAGATGGGGAGATAGGGAGACATGGGGACACGGGGACGCGGGGAAAAACAAATGACTAATGACTAATGACTAATGACTAATTATGCTGGTTCATGACAAACGGCTTCTATGCGATATCCGTCAGGATCGATTACAAAAGCGGCATAATAATGAGGGTGATAATGTGGGCGCAATCCTGGTTTACCATCGTCTTTAGCTCCAAAAGCGATCGCTTGTTCGTAAAAAGCATCGACAGCATTACGATTATTGGCGATAAATGCCAGGTGAAAGCCCCTTGATACTTCATGGGTAAATTTTTGGCGACTCACAAGCCAAAACCTGGGGAAGCTATCAGTGCCATAACCAGCAATGTCAGTTAAACTAAATAGCCGCTTGATACCCAAGGGCGCAAGCACGGCGTCATAGAAGGCTAGACTGCGTTCTAAACTACTCACCCCAAAGGATAGATGGTCAAACATCAGCTTTGACTTTTATATAGGTACTTGGAATATTTTTCAACAAAACGGTATCTCAAGAGCGATATCAATCCAGATAAACTAAAAACTTGAGTATCTGAGTTCTAAATTCTGATGTATTTAGCGTACAGCATATAAATTATACGTATCGACAAATTTATAAGGTAAAAAATTAATTTTTTCAGCTTTGATTTGACTAAAGCCATGAAAGGTAAGCATTTCTTTGATTCGATCTAGTTTTCCTTGGCGATCGTGAACTTCTGCTACAATTTGTTTGATTTTACCCCAGTCTGATGATTCTATACCTTTGAAAACTTCGTATTCTTCGCCTTCCACATCAATTTTTAATAAGTCTATAGAATTAATACCTAATTCCTTAATTACAGAAGAAAGTGTTCTCACTTGACACTTTACTTGTTGTACGTCTTTAATAAAATCTGTAAATAATTCTTCAACATCGTTGGATAATTTATCAGAAATAGCGTCTATATTGACTAATTTTTCACCTGGGTTTAATGTTGAATGTCCCGTCATCTGGGGATAAAAAGTAAATATTCGCTCGTGATTATTTTCTGAACTTAATCCATAATTAAATAAAAATACATTTTTTTCTAAAAAATGTAAGTAAATATTTTCATTTAATACGTCAAAAATTTGCTCAATCGGCTCAAATGCATATATTTTTACCTTTTGCTGGAGTTGATTGATAAATAGTGAGAACATACCAATGTTTGCTCCCACATCAAATATACAATCTCCTTCCTTAATTACGATACCGTTCTGAAGATACTGCTGTTCAATAAAAACTTCTTTAAAGATATATTCTGTTTCTTCTTTACTGCCGACATAGTAGCATTCAAAATCATTGGAAAAAGTTATTTTTTTGGTATTCATTTTTGTATTCGTAGTGGTTTGATTAATTGGCGATCAAAATATCTAAATACTGATGAAAGCATTATCTGATATTTAATCTATGACCAAAATCCTAATTAATATATATAACATTAAGTATGTCAATCTAAGAACTAAATTTAAAATATACAGCAGATTAGAACTTTGTGAGGTACAGATAATCGCAGGGAACATGGCTGTGTCCCTAGCCGTGTACTTCATTTACGTGAAATACGCTGTAGTTGCCTTGACAAGTAAAAATTTAGAAAAGCATCAGTCCTTGAAGCGACCTAGTATGCCAAGTTCCGGGTATTTGCTAAACACCTGCATTGGCTAGCCCATAGATATCGTATAATGTATCGGTTATGCTAAGTTGAAATAATTCTTCTCAAAACCATATTTTTATTTTCCACAATGCCTAGTATAAATTTTTACCCTTTACCGGAAATTTCGATTATTTTATCTACTTATAACCGAGCAAAGTATTTAAACGATTGTATTAATAGTGTTCTGGAGCAAACTTTTAGGAATTGGGAACTAATTATAGTTGACGATGGAAGTCAAGATGAGACTTTTACAGTTGTTAATTCTTATTTGCAAGGATACGAAAATATTCGTTATCTAAAACATCAAAATCGTAAAGCTGCTTTTGCTAGAAATGCTGGTATCCAGGCATCATTCGGAAACTATATCACATTTCTAGATAGCGATGATACGTATAAAAACAATCATCTAGAGTCCCGCCGGGAATATATGCAAGCTAATCCGGAAATTGATTTAATTGAAGGAGGATACGAAATCGAAGAAGAGTTTTTCGTTGCCGATTGTTTTAAACCAGGTGAAAAAATTAGTATTCGAGAATGCGTTGTCGGTGGGACATTTTTCGGCAAAAGAAAGGTGTTTTGGGAATTAAAAGGATTTAAGAATGTTGATTATGGAGAAGATGCAGAGTTGTGGTCTCGCGCTGAAAAAATTTTTAAAACTCACAAAATAAAAGAACCAGAGACTTATATTTATACTAGAACAGAAACTAGTACCACAAAAATTTTTATGGATAAAATCTCCTAAATTTAGCTAGATATTTGGTATGAACATTAACTTTGATTTAAAGTCAAGAGAAAATATATTTTATCAGCATACTAGCTATAAATGGAGAAATTTATTTTTAGGAATTATCCTCAGTTTATCTCTACTCTTCTTATCTAGTTGTCAAAGTACAACACCAAAAAACAATGGTGCAATTCATATCACACTGTGGCACAGTATGAATCCACCGGGTAATCGGGATGTATTTAATAAATTAATCGATAAATTTAATGAAACTCAAAGTGATGTTTATGTAGAATCTGTCTATGTAGGAGTAGATGGAATATTACCAAAAATTTTGACAGCTGTGATTGGCAATGCGGCTCCAGATATGTTGTCATTTTCTCCACAAATGACAGGTCAATTTGTAGAGTTAGAAGCAATTCGACCTCTAGAAGAATGGCTTTCCAAATTGCCACAAAAGTCGGAAATTTTTCCTAATTTATTTGAAGAATTGGAATTTGATGGTCACATTTGGTCAGTTCCTCTCACTACTGCGAATATGGGGATTTTTTACCGCCCTAAACTTTTCCAAGCAGCAGGAATTACCCAAACACCGAAAAATTGGGAAGAATTGAGAGAAGTTGCCAAAAAACTAACCATAGACCGTAATGGCGACAATCGACCAGAACAATATGGAATTTTATTGCCTTTAGGAAAGGGAGAATGGACTGTTTTTAGTTGGTTCGGGTTTTTATTAAGCGCTAAGGGAGAAATTGTCACCAATAATCGCCCAAATTTGACGAATCCGGGAGCGATCGCTGCCTTACAATTTTGGCAAAATCTATTAAAAGATGGTTCAGCAACCCTTTCTCCCCCAGAACGAGGTTATGAGGAAGACGCTTTTATTTCAGGTCGTGTGGCGATGCAAATCACAGGGCCCTGGACTTTCATTATGAAGTCTAACGTTGACTTTCAAGCGTTTCCCATACCTGCAAATCTCCAGCAAGCTTCTGTTAAAGGCACTGGAAATTTGTTTTTGATGAAAACTACACCGGAAAAAGAACAAGCCGCACTCAAGTTTTTTGAATATATTTTGAGTCAAGAATTCCAAACAGAATGGAGTATTAAATCAGGTTTTTTACCAACAAATATTAAATCAGCCGAAAGTCAAGCTTATCAAGAATTTCTCAAACAAAAACCTATTTTCAAAACTTTTCTTGACCAAATGTCTGTATCGGGTTACAGACCAATTATTCCTGGCTATAGTCGTTTGTCTGATGCTCTTGGTCGAGCGATTGAAGCCGCCATACTTGGTGAATCTCCAGAAATAGCACTGGAAAAAGCCCAAGCTAACCTCGACTCAATTTGGGATTCCATACAACCTCAATGAAATCTAAAATCCTACCAGCACCCCTCAAACCCGGTGACTTGCTGCGAGTCATTGCTCCTAGTGGTGCTTTACGAGAATTTGAGGCATTTACACGAAGTATAGAAATTTGGCGATCGCATGGCTACCAAGTTGAAATCAGTCCCAAGATAGATGATAAATGGGGATATTTAGCTGGCGACGATGAAAACCGCCGCCACCAGCTAGCAGCAGCATGGCAAGATCCCAATTGTCGCGGTATCCTCTGTGCCAGAGGTGGTTTCGGTAGCACTCGCATCTTAGAAAATTGGCATTGGCAACAAAATTCAGAAGTTCCCAAGTGGCTGATTGGCTTTTCTGACATCACTGCACTTTTATGGAGTCTTTATAACGTGGATATTGTCGGCGTTCACGGCGCTGTGCTGACAACCCTTGCTGATGAACCAGATTGGTCAATCCAGCGATTGTTTGATTTGGTGGAAGGTCGTTGTCTGGCTCCGATCAAAGGTTGTGGTTGGGGTGGTGGTATTGCAACTGGCACTTTATTACCAGGAAACTTGACAGTAGCAACTCATCTTTTAAATACACCAATTCAGCCAAATTTTGATGGCGTAATTTTGGCACTGGAAGATGTCACAGAAGCGCCCTATCGCATCGATAGAATGCTTACCCAGTGGCGTTTAAGTGGTGCTTTAGCAAAAGTGCGCGGCATTGCTTTGGGCGGTTTTACTCGTTGTGAAGCCCCGCCAAACGTGCCTAGTTTTAGCGTCGAAGAAGTATTGCGCGATCGCTTGGGGGATTTGGGGATTCCTGTAGTCTTCGATTTGCCTTTTGGTCACGATAGCCCCAATGCAGCCTTACCAGTTGGTGTCAAAGCAACTTTAGACGCAGATGCAGGGATATTGGCCATCGACGAACGATAAATTTTACACCATAGCAATTTTTAAAACTTGCTTCGGAAAAGTTGGCAAACACAGAATTAAAAAAATAAGGAATGTATGGACAAAAATTTAATCATTGATGTCGGCGTTCACACGGGTCAAGATACAGAATTTTACTTAAAAAAAGGCTTTCGAGTGATTGGTATAGAAGCCGATCCTCAGATTTACAAATCAGTGAAAGAACGATTCAATAACTTCATTGAAAATGGCCAGCTTACCCTGCTAAATATTGCTGTGTCAATCAAAGACGAACCAGTCACATTTTATACAAATTCAAACCAAACCTTTTGGGGTACAACTTCATTAGATAGAGTTAAAAAAACCGAAACTACCTTTAGTACCCCTTTCATCGAGACAACAGTAGAAGGATGCCGATTTGAAAAAATCCTGGAAAAATTTGGCATTCCCTACTATTTGAAAGTTGATATTGAAGGTACTGAAATATTGTGCGTACAAGCATTAAGACAATTTGCGAGCAAACCAAAATTTATTTCTATAGAATCCACAAAAACTTCTTGGAATGCTTTGCTGAATGAATTTGCAGTGTTTAAAGAACTTGGTTATCAGAAATTCAAAGCCATTAATCAAGCAGAAGTACCAAAACAAGTTTGTCCCTCACCAGCACAAGAAGGTCAGTATGTACCATATAAATTTGAATATGGTGCTAGCGGACTGTTTGGAGAAGAAACACCAGGAAATTGGCTTTCGGAAAGAGAAATAATTGACGTTTACAAAGGCATTTTTTTGAACTCTAGAATCCTGGGAGTAAATGGAATTGTTTCCAAATTACCTGGGGGAAGAACGCTGCTAGAGAAACTCAACATTAAAGAACCTTGGTATGATACTCACGCTAGTTTATAGACTGTTACGCATTGTTTATTATGTTGACAGTTAACCGTAAACAGGAGTGACTGACGGGTATGTAGGGCTTTGCCCAAATAAAGCATCGAATCAGCGAACAATTTTACTTTGACTAGGTAAATTTCTCTTCAAAGTACACAAGCCAATTGCTGGTATGGCTCCGAGAATTATTGCTGTTAACGCTTGTCCACTCCAATACAAGATAAAATTACGGCTGGCTTCGGGAATTAGATTTTGCACAATAAAAAGTAACCAAACCAAAATAGTAATTAATAAGAAAGAAATTGAAGGTAGAAAATTCCACCACCAAGCACTTGCTGTATATTTTCTTAAAACCAGCCATTGGCAAATCCCTAGCCAAATGCCAGAAATAATATAAGCAATGGCAGATAGAAATCCTAAAATCAAAGTCTGTTCTGGTGATAAAGCTTCATTGAACGACCCGGCAATGGATGAAATATAGTTAATCCAAGCTGTAGAAACGCCGTTGGCAATTAACCAACCAACACTAGTAGCAAATATCCATTGCCAACCAGATAGATATCGATAAACCACAAGGGCTTGATCCGCAGAAAAAATCAGCGCAAAGGCAAGATTGCTCAGACATCTAACCACAATAATCCAGCCTTGCGAATCTAGAGACAAGTTTTCGAGAATCAGTTTTTCTAAAGCGATACTGGCAACGCCGCCAACAACCCATCCGATGAGGGTCATTAAGGTAAACTGAAAAAAGAATTTCTGTCGCTGCGATCGCGGAATCAAAAATTTTCCTGGGCTAGGCTCGTTATTAGCTGATGTCAAGCCATCGGGGCTGTTGGAGTCGGATTGCATAAGAGATTAGGGAGTAGGGAGTGGGGGATAAGGGAGATGAGTCAGGTAAGAGAAAAGGTTAAAGGGTAAAGGGTAAAGGGATAAATTTAACCTTTCCCCCTTTCCCTTTCCCCATTTCCCTTTCCCCCATGCCCAATGCCCAATTCCCAATTCAATATTGATTCCTGTTTTATCCTATTTCCCAGTTCTCAGTCCCTAGTCCTTAGCCCCCAGTCCCCTTAATTCTGAAAAAGCGTAATCCTAGAATGATAAGCTAAACAATGGCATAAAAAAGTGACTTAGGATGAAGTGATAAATGAGCGTTTCGTTAACAACTCCTCATCTCTTACGTGCTGCTCGTGGTGAAGTAGTAGATCGTCCCCCTGTATGGATGATGCGACAAGCAGGACGATATATGAAAGCATATCGAGACTTGAGAGATAAGTATCCTTCGTTTCGCGATCGCTCGGAAATTCCAGAAGTCGCAATTGAAGTTTCCTTGCAACCCTGGAAAGCCTTCCAGCCAGATGGAGTAATTTTATTTTCTGATATTGTCACCCCATTACCTGGTTTGGGCATTGATATGGACATTGCCGAAGGTAAAGGGCCAATCATTCATTCGCCTCTCCGCACTCAAGAACAAATTGATAACCTGCGTCCCTTAGAACCAGAAGCAGCTCTACCATTCATCAAAACAATTTTGCAGGCGCTACGGTCTGAAGTAGGCGATAAATCAACGGTGTTGGGCTTTGTAGGTGCGCCCTGGACTTTAGCCGCTTATGCGGTGGAAGGAAAAGGTTCTAAAACCTATTCCGTCATTAAAAATATGGCGTTTTCTGACCCCACGATCTTGCATCAATTGTTAACAAAATTCGCAGATGCCATTGCCATTTATGCCCGCTATCAAATTGACTCTGGCGCTCAAGTGGTACAAATGTTCGATTCTTGGGCGGGTCAATTAAGTCCCCAAGATTATGACACCTTTGCTCTGCCTTATCAGCAGAGAGTTTTCCAACAAGTGAAGCAAACCCACCCCGATACACCGTTAATTTTGTTAGTTAGCGGTAGTGCAGGCGTGTTGGAAAGAATGGGCAAATCTGGCGCAGATATCGTCACTGTAGACTGGGCTGTGGATATGGCAGAAGCACGGGCAAGATTGGGCAAACAAGTGAAAGTCCAAGGAAATCTTGACCCAGGTGTGCTATTTGGCTCTAAAGAATTTATCCGCGATCGCATTTATGATACCGTTCGCAAAGCCGGCAATTGGGGTCACATTCTCAATCTCGGTCACGGTGTCTTACCGGAAACTCCAGAAGAAAATGTCGCTTTCTTCTTTGAAACCGCAAAGCAACTGAATTTGGCAGGAGTTAAGGGTTAGGAGCCATTCAATTTTGGATTTTAGATTTTGGATTCAATCCAAAATCCAAATTCTTTTTGAAAACCATCAAGGCTGCGATGCAAAATCTAAAATTTGCAAAGCTATGACCTATAAAGTGTTGCAAAGTTGAAAGTTATTTTTTCTTCTTAACTCCTGATTTGGAACTTTCGACTTTATTCTTAACTCTTAATTTTTAACTCCTAACTTTTTAGAAATTATTTTATGAGCCAGAAACGGATTTTAGTGACTGGTGCAAGTGGTTGTGTAGGTCATTATATAACAGAAGCCTTAATTCAAGAAACAGATTACGAACTGTTTCTGCTAGTTAGAAACCCCGCTAAACTGCAAATTGATACTCACGCACGTCTAGGTATTAATGTTTTGCAAGGTGATATGCAAAATATTAGCCAATTTGCTGATTTATTATCAACAATTGATATAGCAGTACTCACTGCGACAGCTTGGGGTGGAGAGAACACATTTGATATTAATGTTAACAAAACTATAGAGCTGATGAAGCTGTTAGATCCAAATAAATGCCAACAGGTAATTTATTTTTCCACAGCTAGCGTTTTGGATAGCCACAATCAACCATTAAAAGAAGCTGGAGAAATCGGTACAGATTATATACGCTCTAAATATGAATGCTTACATCAAAAAGAAAAATTAGAAATAGCGCCCAAAATCACCACGGTTTTTCCGACTATAGTTTTGGGTGGTGATACTAATAAACCCTATTCTGCTGTTTCATCTGGTATTAGAGAAGTTACTAAATATATTAATTTGATTCGCTTTTTGAATGCAGATGGTAGTTTTCATTTTATCCACGGGCGAGACATTGCCACTGTGGTGCAATATTTAATTGAACATCCTCCTGGCAACAATCAACCACGTCAATTTGTTTTAGGTCAAGCAAAATTAACTGCTAACCAAGCAGTGGAACAAGTTTGTGCTTATTTTGGCAAAAAGATTTACTTTCGCATTCCTGTATCCATAGCTTTAGCAAATTTAATTATTGTTTTGTTCCGTATTCGCATGGCTGCTTGGGATAGGTTTTGCATGAATTATCGGCATTTCACTTATGAAAATGCAGTTAATCCTAGCAGTTTTGGTTTGCCAAATTATTGTGCAACCATGAGTGATGTTTTGAAATTAAGTTGAGGCTAGGATAACAATTTTAGATGTTCCATAAATGCCGGATGAATTGAGATTTTTGACCAAGGCTAAAGGTTGATTCTTTGCTTCTTTGCGCCTATCCTCCGGGTTCCGCCTTTGGCAGTATGCGTGAGGTAAAAATCATCCCACCAATCAGCAACGCCAATTTTATTATATTATTTAGTCATTTTTAATCTTTATTGTTGTGGCGTTATCTGAACTTTCATTAATTTTGAGGGTTAAAAAAACGAACCACAAAGGACGCATTCGCGCAGCGTCTCGTCAGAGAAGAGCGCAAAGGAAGAAAAATTAAGGAGGAGTTCACCTATCAGAACTAATGGGACAGACCACTAGTTTTGAGAACGATTTTTAAGAGCGATCGCTGAAACTAATTTGCGATTTTAGATGACATAATTTGAGATTCAAAACTAATTTAAATCATCAAAAATAAATATATTTTTGATATAAAAATAATATTTTTTCTTAGAATTACATCAAAAATTGATAATTTATACC
>NZ_JACKZU010000611.1:0-2574 GCF_014222165.1 Nostoc sp. 2RC | reverse complement strand
TAAATAATACTTATAATAATGAGAATCATCATGGAAATAAAAATCAAGCAGAAAAAAGCATTTTTCGTCTCTGCTTCCTGAAGATTCTTATTCTCATAAAAATTCAAGCTAATTACAACGCGATCCTAAGTTCTCTTAAAGAGAAAATTTTTACTCTTTACTTCCCACTATCCTTGACATATTAAAGTCATACATAATTATCCAATAAGTAATAATACTTAAAATTTTGTCAAAAACTGGGGTGAAAACACAATTTTTGAGCTAGTGATGCTAATGCGGGCTAGACCTACGGGTCATCAAAAAAAGTGCCACTAATTCTTAGGCTCCAATCACCGTATCAAATTGAATTTGATACTAAAATAAACCTATAATATATAGCGTTATTACTATTGACAAAAATAATTTAATTTAATTTACAAATTTTAGAAACAAATCTCCACTCACAGTTCAAGTTAATTTCACAAAACTTAGGCAAAAATCCCGTAATTTCGTTATTACGAGCGACAGGGTAGTAATCCCTCGTAACGACACTACCCTTCGATCGCAATGACAAAACAAACAATACTTGCGTCAGTCCTACTTAAAAATAAAATCAAATCGTGGGGACAGGAAAAGTTGACCAACGCCCCCAATTAAAATCTAAATTTGTAACTAAAGCCCGAATACCCTCAAAATACTGAAGATAACACCTAGAGGCCCAGCGACAAGGCCTGCGGTATCACCGACTTTTGCTCCGCCGGAGCGGCCGACTACTACGACATCATTATTGCGGAGTATAGGATTAGTTTGCTCATTAATCCCAGCTGAGAAATCCACTTTTACTACACGTTTCGTGACGGAACCATTAGGATTGAGACGAATCAAATCAACAGCATCGTCACTAGCTCTGGCATCGTTGAATCCGCCAGCAGCAAGTATAGCTTGGTTTAAAGAGCTATTCGGTTGAATCTCTGTTAATCCTGGTCTTTTGACTTCCCCGACCACACCCACTTGAATGCGTGCGGGAGACAAAGTAGTTGTAGCTAGCTGAGTAGCTTCTGCTGGGTTGATCTCAGTCGCTGTCGGAATAACAATCGTATCTCCGTCTTGGACGATAATATCTTGATTGGCATCGCCACTCTGTAACAGTTGCCAAAGGTTAATATCTATAGCTTGTTCTGAGCCAGTTCTTGTCAGTCGGCGTAGCTTGAGATTACGAATATCTGCCTGTGCCGTAATTCCACCAGCTAGTTGAATTACTCGTGTGACATTTGGTAGACCAGTGGGAGTAGCAGTACCGCTGTTAGGAGCTGCGCCTCCCTGCTGTTCGTTTAGGCTACCTGGCGTAACTAGGTAAGAACCAGGACGGTTGACTTCACCAATAATTGTTACTGTGCGGGGTGTAGTTTGACTGGCAGCAAAGTTAGCTGCAAATATATTGCGGGATTCTGCTACGTTGAAGGTATTTGCAGTTGGCACAACTATAGTGTCTCCATCCCGCAAGGTTATATCTTGTGATAACGTACCTGTTTGGATAAGTTCTTTTAAATTGAGGGTAACGACTTGTTCTGAAGCACGTCCGAATTTACGCCGTAATTGAACTTGAGTTACATCAGCTGCCAATGTAACTCCTTGGGCTGTTGTCAATGCAGCTAACACAGTGGGGTATTGTACGCCTGGATTGTCTCCAGCACCTCCACTCAAGTTTAAAGTATAAGCTCCTGGACGTGTTACCTCTCCAGCAACAAAAACATTAATCGGACGAGGTGATAATAAATTAACTGAGATTAAAGGACGTTTGAGGAAGCGAGCATATCTTCTGGCAATTTCATCAGCAGCCTGTTCGGTTGTTAGCCCCAGAACTGGAACACTGCCAATTAAAGGTAAGTTGATTGCTCCTCCTGGAGGAATTTGGTATTCACCTGTATATTCAGGTACTTCAAAGACATTTACACGGATGCGATCGCCCCCTCCCAATAAATAATTAGTATCTAATTGTGTTTGTGTATTTGGTATTTGTGCAGTTGATGGTGCTGGTTGTCCCTGAGCTAGGCTAGCAAAGGGTACGGCAACATTGACAGCAGTTAATAAAGCCGCACCCACAACTGGTTGGGTAAGCGATTTCAACAAATTCGTGTTAAGCATATTTCCTTGAGATTCTGAAATTACGATTAATAAAGTACTGTCTAAACATTTTTATTTTGACTATACCTAAGTATTCAAGTTCCCCAACAATCTTATTTTCCTTGAAAAGTGTAATTTTCCGGAGAAAATTTGTTGATTTGATTTGAATTTTCAATGAAGTTCATTTAAAGTTAAGTGTCTTGGAATATGACAATTATCCCCAAATAATAAATTTGAGCAATCCAAGGTAGTTTATACAATACTATGTTTGCTTTCCAATGAGGCAATTACCAATAAATTTTTACTAAATTAAGTCAATTTCATGACACTTAAGTTTGAATTTCAAATATGTAATGAGTAACATTTGTTATCAACATTAAAATGACCGCTATTTAATTAGCAACCAGAGAATTATTTAGCAATCAAACTAGTTTATACCAATTCTTCATGAAGCTGCATAGAACTTTACCC
>NZ_JACKZU010000610.1:0-2601 GCF_014222165.1 Nostoc sp. 2RC | reverse complement strand
AGATGGGGACGCGGGGACACGGGGACACGGGGACACGGAGATGCAATTTGAATGATGATTAGCTTATCTAAGTCCAATTTTGGATCTATCTGGCGTTAGTCAATCCAAAATCCCAAATCCAAAATCTAAAATTTAAAATTCCCCAATAATTGTTCATTAGGCGTTAACTGAGTTTGAAAACGGCTGTAAACAATTTTGGTTGGATACCAAGAACAAAACCAGTAGGAATCTTGAATAATTTGGTAATCAGTACTGGCATTTGGTAACTCAAACTTCACCAAACTTAAGTTATTCAATCCAACTACTTCTTGCCCTTCTTGGAACCAACGAGATTTCCAAAACATTAGAGGTTGTAAATATCGAATTTGGGAATTTTGCGCTCGTTTCCAAGGAGCGATGAATGATGATAAATCTGCTGTACATTCAGAAGTTTGAGCGCTTTGGCGAATCATCCATTCCAGGACACAATACCAGTCAGGGCCAGCTAGTTGCTGTTGTTGGTGCAGCCGATTTTTGTGGTAGCGTTTGGCAGTGAAGGTATCGCGGTGTAATTTTTTCCCAGCAATTTCTACCATGTTGGCTGGATTCATCCATCCAATCCAATATCGTAGTTTTTCTGGTAACAACCAATGTTTAATTCGTGTATGAATGAGCTTTGTTAGTGCTTCTTCATTCTTTAGGGCACTAGAAGTTAACTGTACTAAAACCGATGAAGAATCACCATGAATACGTGCATAAGACAAGCGAGCCGCAAAACTATAATGAATATCTCCAGATAAAATAATCACTTGTTGACGTTGCTCAAATAAAGTATTGAGAAATTTACCCAATGCTTCAACATTGATGTTCCAAGCATCACCAACATCGGTGGAAAAAACTTTCTCTTGTTGTAAATTCCAATGATGAATCCAATCAATCACTTGCGAACCAAATACATTAGTGGGTGCAATTACAAATGTGGTTTCATTGTGAGTATCTTCAGCGATTTTTCGTAAAGGTAAAACTAGTTGTTGCTCAAAAGCTTTTGGACATAGCAGCATCGGTGGGGCGATGGTTTTTTGATCGGCTGGGTAACCCCGCCAAGTGCGCGTATCCAAAACAATCACTTCATGACAATCGCTCTTAACTATGTAATTCCAAGTAAGTGTTTCAGAATGCCGCGATAAAATAAACACTGAATTGTCTCGGACTAAAACAGGTAAATCCGTGTGGGTATCGATGGCAGGCATACCAACATAACGAGCGATCGCTTCATCAGCCTGTGTATCTTTTCCTGCATTAGCTGACAAAGCTTGTGCCGCAGCCAGTAGTTTTTCTCCTGGTTGACCTTGTGCAAATTGTTCTGGTGTATTGCCCCATGCTTGAAAGATGCTATAAGCTAACAGCGCATTTTGCACCACTCGCCGTCCCAAGGGACGCCCCAAGACTCGCAAACACCAAGCTTGGTTCAAATTCCAGTCATCACTAACATCATGGTCATCAAAGATAGTGTACGTGGGAATATTCGCAAGGGCGCGGCGCACTTTTCCCAGGGTATAAATGAATTGTCGTAAATCTTTGACAGCCTGATTCCAATTTTTGATTGCTCGGCGATCGCTTGTTACTTGGCGTCCTTTAGGAAATACAACTGGCCAGCACACTGGTGACCATGTTAACAAGTAAGTAGCGTAATATTCACCCAAACTCAGCAGATGACTGGCAACTTTTCCAGATTTATTATGTAATCCTGCGGTCAAGCCGGCTTCATTGGTAGCAACTTTAGCTCTTTCTCCGGGGGGCAATTCTTTGGGGGTACAGTAAACCCCAGCTACAGGTAATTGTTCCTCCCAACCCAGCAGAGCATCCCCAAGAGTAGTAGCAACCCACAGCGATGGATCTGCTACATCGTCACCATAAATTTGATCTCCAGTCAGGAATAGCTGTTGAGGACGCAGCTGGACTTGATTTGCAGATGCCTCTATAAGACTATCAAGAATTGGTAGGGCATCAAACCCAGAACCATGAGGTTTACGACAGGAAGCATGGACAATTTGCAAATCTTGGAGGCGGCAGGATGGTAAGGTAAAAGTTGGTTTTTGATGCTCAAAGTAGCTGATACTAGCTGTGGGATATGAGCTTGAGCATAATGCTTGTTGTAGCGTTTGCCGAGTCTGGTTAGTGGTAGTGAACTGCAAATCATAGGCATAAATGCGATCGCTACTTAGGCTATGTCCAACTGTAGACCGAGCTGTGACAGCAACTACATGAAGATACTTACCCAAAGCAACAGTAGAGCGATCGCCCTGGAATAAGCATTCTCCCAGCATTTCACCATCATTTGTTGTGCCATAAACTTTGAGTTCTACCTCACAAGCCTGTTTAAGCGCCACCCATACTGTTACTGATTGCGGTTCAGTATGTTTGAGAATTGGCCCTGCCAAAATCAGTGGTAGTCTTTGGAAAAACTCATCTCCAACTTGGTACTTCATTAGAAACAGATAAATAATCTTGGCTATTGGGCATTGGGGACTGGGGACTGGGGAATAGGGACTGTTGACTGTTGACTGTTGACTGTTGACTGACGAGTTATCATTCTCCCCTGCCCCCTACCTCCCCACCATC
>NZ_JACKZU010000609.1:0-2616 GCF_014222165.1 Nostoc sp. 2RC | reverse complement strand
CCTGAAGTTTTAATTTACATTAATAATTGTTTAATCGAATATAAACAATCTCTTTTACAAGATAAAAAAATAAAAATTTATACTGTAGCTGTGGTTGTCCCATTTTATCATAATCAAGGACAAGTGGCTGCGGAAATTTTAAGAGGAATCGCTCAAATTCAACTACAAATCAATATCCAATCTTTTCAAAAAATTGCTTTAGAAAAAGAAATAAATTTAGCTGATATTATACCTGAAGGATTTTTCAGTTTAAATCATACAGATAATCAAATAGCCTTAAGGATTTTAATCGTCAATGACCCTAACAATTTATATGCTCCATACAGCCAAACCGCAGAAAATCTAGCTTCTTTAGCACCACAATTAAACTTGATTGCCATTATCGGTCATTATTCAAGCGAAATGACTAAAAAAGCACTACAGTTTTATTCTCAAAATGGATTAGTTTTAATCAACCCTAGCAGTACTTCCAATGAACTTTCTCATTTATCTAGTGGTGAAAGCTTATCATTTTTTAGACTGACTACTCAAGATAACATTAATGCAACACAATTAGCTCATTATTTGATTGAAAAATTTACAGGTAAAAGTGGAATCAAAGTAGCTATTTTCTATAACAAAAATAGTAGCTATAGCACTTCATATAGAAATAGCATTAAAAATATTTTAGAAAATTATCGGGAAACGTTTGTTTTACTTAAAGAATGTAGCTATATTAGCGATAAATACTACCATATCCAAGCTTATCTTGAAGAAATTAAACAAGACGATGTTGAGGTTATTATTATAATTCCTGATGGGGGAATTGAACCGAATTCTCTAGATAATGCGGGTTTAATTAGTAGGTTAAAATTGAATCAGTGTATAATAGCTGGTTCAGCAACTTTCTACCACGAAAATGTTTTACATTGGATTCACGAGCAAAGCCAATATAATACAGCAGCTACCAACGAGTGTCAAATTATAGCTTGTGTTCCTTGGCATTGGCACAGTGAAAAAAATGGCTGTAATAGTAAAAATCAAATAGGGCAGTGTTTTTGTCAAATAGGAACTCAATTATGGGGAACAGAAAATTTATCGTGGCGCAGTGCAACAGCTTTTGATGCGGTGTTAATAATTTTCAGAATTATGGAATTATATCAAATTAAAGATAGCCAATCCTTATTGATAAATATGAATAAACATTTTAAAGAACAGAAAAAATCGGTGAAGGGAGTTACAGGAAATATTGAATTTAGGGAAAATGGCGATCGCTTCAATCCACCAATAGAAATAGTAGCAGTAAAATGGAATGCACAACAGCAAAAATGGCACTGGACAATTGATAAGAAAATTCAGATGTAGAGACGTTGCATTGCAACGTCTCTACAAGGATTTTGATATCATACAGAATCCTTTTCATAGATGAAATCAGCAACGCCAAAATTTCTGTACCTGATGTAATTAGTAACCGCTATAGCTTGT
This sequence comes from Nostoc sp. 2RC, assembly GCF_014222165.1. Classification (NCBI taxonomy): domain Bacteria; kingdom Bacillati; phylum Cyanobacteriota; class Cyanophyceae; order Nostocales; family Nostocaceae; genus Nostoc; species Nostoc sp. 2RC. The sequence continues at coordinate 1,152 of NZ_JACKZU010000609.1, read as the reverse complement.
GTACTTTCATATATAGCGATCCCAGACATAGGACTCGCCACAAGCCAAATAGCCTGCACCTTCATTCTCTCCCAACCAAATGATTATTAACAACATCTGCGCTTTTGGTTTGAAGTTTTTAGCTGGAGTGTGGGCATCGGTATCTTGTTTGCTGTGCTAATCTTTATTAGCTTCCGCTTTCGCCGTTCACAATTCTTTGTTTAACGTTCTGTGCTTATTGAATATGTTAACTACGTCCACCCAACTAACAATCGAAAGCATATACACAGACGGTGCTTGCACCGGTAACCCAGGCCCTGGTGGCTGGGGTGTTGTTGTCTACTTCAGTGATGGCTCAATTCACGAAATGGGCGATGCATCCCCCCACACCACCAATAATAAAATGGAAATGCAAGCGGCGATCGCTGCTCTCCAATTTTTGCAAACATCTCAACAAACCAAACCCATCACCCTTTACACTGACAGCGAATATCTAATTAACTGCGTTACCAAGTGGGTGAAAGGCTGGAAAAAGAAAGGCTGGAAAAAATCAGACGGTAACCCTGTCCAAAACCAAGACCTTTTGGAAATTTTAGATGAACTAAATACCGAACAAGTAAAATGGCAATATGTCAAGGGGCATTCTGGTAACATCGGTAACGAACGTTGTGATGCGATCGCTCGCAGCTATGCCAGTGGTAAAATCCCTTCTTTACAGCAATTGTCTTCCACAAATGTTTACAAAAATTTACCTAATACAAATGAAATAAATGTAGCAAAAGTAGCTGATTATGACAAAAGTTATAGAATAATTAACCAAAATACACAACAAGTCACTACTTCTGCACCAGAAAGAACCATTATGGAACCATCAACCGGGCCAGCTGCGGCCGCAACCGACGAAAAATCCTCAGAAATTAGAGTCTTGCAACTCCGCAACTTGGTCGAAACTCTACGCATAGCTGACGAAATATCAGAAAAAGGTTACTTAATCACCAGTTCCGAATTAGCAGATTTAATGGATGTCCACGCCAGCGCTGTTACCAGTAGGGGAGATCAATGGCGTTGGCGAAATTGGATAGTGTCACGAGTCCGCCGTGAAGGAAATCAAATTCTTTGGGAACTAGAACGGGGAGATCGAGTAGGGACGGAAGAGGAGTGAGGGGGATGGGG
>NZ_JACKZU010000608.1:0-2619 GCF_014222165.1 Nostoc sp. 2RC | reverse complement strand
GGGAAAGTGTGGGGAGTGTGGGGAGTGTGGGGAGATGAGGGAGAAAGATTGCTACCTTGTCCGCCTTGTCGGAACATTCGGATAGATACTTGAGTATAACCTTGAGATAACAGGAGCGATCGCCCTTCGCGGTAACAAGCTAAACGAATATCGTCCCATTCTTTATCTGTGCGTCCCAAACCTGTTAACGGCCGTACATATAAGGGATATAGATAAATTTCTTCTGGTTGAAAGCGCAAAGCAGTATGTATTGATTGCAACCAAGTATCGACGGTTTGACCGGGTAAACCGTAAATTAAGTCAATATTCAAAGTCGGAAATCCAGCTTCTTTTATCCTTGTCAATGCGTCTTCTACTTGAGTATTAGATTGACGACGCTGGGTTGCTAAGACTTCCGATTCGATGAAACTTTGGACACCAATGCTAACACGATCTATGGAGTGCGATCGCAACAACTTTAATTTTTCCTCAGTTGCGGTTTCTGGCGAAACTTCCACAGAAATGGGAATTTCCTGTAATCTCGCACCCATCGTATTTTCAGCAATATCGAGAACAGTTTCAAGGTGTCCAATGGGTAACTGAGTCGGAGTTCCGCCACCGATAGCGAACCTCGCAAATGACGCATCACCCAACACCGCTTTCATCCGTTGAGCTTGTCGCTGTAACGTGCGGACATATTGACTGATAAAATCTTCATTGTGGCTGACTGTGGTAAACAAATTGCAGAAACCACAACGCATTTCACAAAACGGTATATGTATGTAGAGAAATAGCGCTTGTCTATCTTGCTGCGTCCAAACTTCCGGGAGATATACAGGTGGGCTGAAAGGACGATAAGCTGTTTTGTGAGGATAAGAATAAACATATGCTTGATAGGGAGACTGAGAAATTTTGGATTTGAGATTTTGGGTTTTAGATTGAGGATTTTGGGTTTTAATCATAAAATTTCAAGGATTTTCATTACAAGTTGAGAATTTGTTTTAAATCTCACACAAAGAACTCTGCGCCTCTGCGTCAGGTTTTCATAAAATAAACTCTGCATAGGGAACAGTCCAAACAACGGGATGGCTGAGTCGATGTCCAGTGTAACCATCTTCACCATAAGTTGTCCCGTGGTCAGAACAGAGAATGCAAAATGTAGAATGTCTTTGGCGTATAATATTCCAGAGTTTTGCTAATTGACTATCTACATATTCCAAAGCTGCGGCGTGAGATTCAATGGTGTCGATTTTCTCCTTAGTATTGGGAAGGTAAAAGTAATTTGGCTGATGCAAAGCTGAAATATTTATAAATAAAAATAGGCGTTGACTATTTGGCGTTTTTTCTAAAATTTCCCCCGCCAGATTTACCTGATTTTCTGTAGATTTAGGGTTAGTAACACCTAACTCTGGACTCCAGTAACTTTCAGCAAACATTGAGGGAATTACATTACCTAAAGGATTGCGTTTGTTAAAAAAACCTACACCACCAATGCACACTGTATGATATCCCTTAGCAGCTAATCCACTAACAATATTTGCGCTATCTAACACACAAGTTGTATCAGTTGTAGTGGTACTTCCTTCAAATCCCAAAGCAAAAAGGCGGGGGTGAATTCCTGGTGTTATAGGTGTGGGTAAAAAGCCTGCGAAAAAGGCATGATGCGCTGCATAGGTGAAATTTCCAGGTGAATGCCGTTCTTCCCAGCCTGTTTTAGAGAGTACTTTTTCTAAATTAGGAGTACGTTTTTGTGCGAGTAAATCCTTGGCTACGTCATAACGCAGTGTGTCTAAGGTGATAAATAAGATATCATGAGTTCCGACGATTTGATTCATATTGAACATAGCGAGGAAAAATTATGATCTATTTATAGTCACGCCAGTAGGGTGTGTTATCGCCTTAGCGTAACGCACCATCAAAAATTAAAAGCTACTTTATCTAATGTATTATTTATTCATATAAACAGATATAGCGATTGCTAAATTCAGATTCCTCGTTTTCGTCGTTAGCCTGTGGATTTGTAATTACTTGACAATCTAGTTGAGATAATTCTTCAATCATATTTGTAGACAGATAATTTGTTGATACATCAAGGGTATGAAGCTGATTAATAGAGGGAAAATTCAGTAAAGCTTTAGCACCTTCATCAGTCAAAGTTCCCATCGAAAGGTCAAGTATTGCAAGACGGTCGATAATTGTTGGTAATTCTGTTAAACACATAGCAATATTGTCAGAATAATCGCTACTTCTTAGCCCCAAATATTTCAAATTTGGGAATAACTCTCCTGAGATAATGGGTAATAAAAGTTTTGTTCCAATATCCGATCCATATCTTTGACAACCGCCAAGCCATAATTCAAGATATTCCAGTGCTGGTAAATCAAGCTGACAAATTTGCTTCACAGTATCAGAGTCGATAAACATTAAACCTGTTTCAACAATTAGAGTTTTTAAATATTCGTGTTTTACAGGTTTTATATGTAAACCCCAACCACCTCTTACTTGTAGTACTTCCAATTTAGGAAAAGCTGTTAATATAGGTGTAACATCGCCTAATTCTAAGTGAGAACTCATAAATGGATGGTTTTCACTATCTCCTATAAATAAAGCTTTAAGATTATGTAATAATTTATAATTATC
>NZ_JACKZU010000607.1:0-2660 GCF_014222165.1 Nostoc sp. 2RC | reverse complement strand
CCACCGCCACCACCACCAAGGCCTGGAAAAACTCCACCTCTTGGTGTAGATTGGGGACGCGCTCCTGGTGGGAAACTCAGCAATACCCTTTCATTTCCTGTCAATCCAGACTTCACTTCAGTAAAGTTATTGGCAGTCACCCCCGTCTCAATGGGAGTGAACACGGGTCTGCCGTTGTTTCCTGGTATATACACACCTGTAGCGTTTTCTTGACGGACTACTGAGGCTGTTGGCACTACTAGGGCATTTTTCACTTCACCGACTTGAAAATCTGCTTCTACATTCATCCCAGACCGTAGTACTCTTTCAGGGTCTGAAAGAGACACCCTGACTTCAAAACTGGTAACGTTTTGTTCCACTACAGATTGGGCGGCAATTTGCCTAACTTTCCCTTCAAAGATTTTTCCTGGGTAGGCATCTGCTTGAATAGTAACTTTCTGACCAACGCTAATTTTAGAAATATTGGTTTCGGCTAAATTGGCGACGACTTCATTGGTCGAAGCCAGAGCCAAAATTGAAGAAGAGGTGGCAGAAGATATCTCACTACTGGCAGTTGTGGGAGTTACGAAAGCCCCAGGGTCAGCATACTTCTTCGTCACCACGCCATCAAAAGGAGCGCGAATAATCGTGTCATTGATTTCGGCTTGGATGTTTTGCAGCGAACCGCGAGCAGATGTTACCTGGGCGCGAGCTGCGTCTATATCTTCTTGGCGGGTTCCGGCTTTGAGGAGTGCCAAAGCTTGTCGTCTTTGGTTGACCACAGCTCGTGCTTGTTCGATATCTTCTGGACGCGACCCAGCTTTTTGCAGAGCTAGTGCCTGCTGTGCTTCATTAACAGCAGCTTGGGCACTATCCTTGTCCGCACGGATTTGATTTAAACTTTGAAGAGAAATAGCCCGTGCATTGTAAAGTTGTTGATTGCGCTGGAAATCATCTTCTGCTCTGGTCAAGTTTGCTTGAGCACTTTGTAAACGTGCTTGTGCTTGGCCAATATCTTGAGAGCGATTACCTACTACTACCTTTTGCAGATTCGCCTCCGCTTCATCGAGTTGTGCCTGTGCTTGAGCAATATCTTGGGGGCGATTGCCTGCCTGTGCTTTTTGCAGATTCGCTTGGGCTTGTGCCAATTGCCCTTGAGCAGAAGTGAGTTGTCCCCGCAGATTAGAGTCATCCATGTAAGCCAAAATCTGCCCTTGTTTGACGATATCTCCTTCCTTCACCAATAGTGTTTTAAGTACGCCTGAATTTTTCGGGCTGAGGTTAATTGACCGTTCAGGCTTGACCTCTCCGTTTGCCGATACTTTGATTACTAAATTTTGCCTTTGTACAGGTCTTGTTAAGACGCGGCGTCTAGCTTCTTGACGTGGAGCAACGGCTACTTGGTAATAAACTCCGTAACCAATACCACCAAACAAAGCAAAAACGAGTAACCAAGAAAGCCAATTTTTGTTCCCCTTTTTTTTCTTGACCTCTGGAACCACAACTGGTGAATCTACAGAGTCTTGTGTATTAAATTGCATATTTGTTTAAGTCTAGAAGGAACGGCTACCGAGCTGTTCTTCACGGCTAAAACTATAGCCTGGTAGCTCCATACTGACAATTATTTTGAGTTTTTAGTGTTTTAAAGGTTAATTTGCAGTATTAGTCCATCAGGAAGTCTGAAATAACCATCACGCACTCTTACTAATCTTCCAGCAGGAACAATTTCCTGACTGGGAAGTAGAATATCCCCATTGGGAAGTCTAAAGTAACCTTGATTACGTAGTCTGGCTATGCTTCTAGCAGGAATAATTTGGCCATTAGGATATCTAATGTCGCCATTACCGAGTCTGACCACTCTAACATAAGGTCTGTCGTCGCGATTCCAATTGTCCCAGTTAGAGCGATTTCTCACTTCTCTGGGATTGGGTCTGTCGTCGCGATTCCAATTGTCCCAGTTAGAGCGATTTCTCACTTCTCTGGGATTGGGTCTACCGTCACGGTTCCAACCCTGATTTGGAATCGTTCTGACTTCTACAGAATTGGGTCTGCCATCGCGATTCCAATCGCGATCCCTGTCAGCAATCACGTACACTTCTGTTTGGGCATTTGCAGGCACACTCAACAAAGTGGGAAAAGTGATGGCCGCCGCAGCTAAGACTATAGATGCACAGTTTTGTTTCAACATGATATTGACTCCTTTGTGCTTCGATTGTGATTCGACAATTGTTAGACAGTTGTTTTTTGGTATTACAGCAAATTTCACAGATTAAGGAACTTCCAAGTAAAAAAATATTTCACAGAAGACTGTTAACTGTTAACTGTTAACCGTTGACCTTTGACAGTCAGCAGTCAACGACCCCAAGCGGAATAATTTATTTTTTGGAGTTACCTAAACAAGCTTGATGTCTGGTTACCAAACCCAAGCTTTGCAACTCATCAAGTTTAAATGCGCTGTAAAATGTATAACATTTAACACCTCGTATAAATTCATACATAATAATTATCGTTCAAAACGTCCAAACTGATGTAGGACTAAAGTCACAAGTAATTCCAGGCTGGTGTATGACCAAAGTCATCAGTTTTTGTAATGGGGAGTGGGAAGGGAGAGGTAGGGGAAAAGGTTAAAGGGAAAAGGGAAAAGGAATAAATTTAATCTTTCCCCCTTTTCCCCTTACCCC
>NZ_JACKZU010000606.1:0-2669 GCF_014222165.1 Nostoc sp. 2RC | reverse complement strand
GGGTAAAGGGTAAAGGGGAAAGGGGAAAGGGGAAAGGGGAAAGGGGAAAGGGGAAAGGGTAAAGGGTAAAGGGCAAATAAAAACCCTTTTCCCTTTCCCCCTCTTGCAAAAGTTACTTTAGACTTTTTGCAGAAGTGGGGAAAAGGTTAAAGGGCAAATCGAAACCCTTTTCCCTTTAACCTTTTCCCTTTCCCCCTCTTACAACAGGTCTATTGATTTGAGGGTACAAGCTGCGATGTTGGCGATCGCTTTTAATTGCTCTTGGATTTGCGCCATTGACTCCAGCCCCGCAATGATTTGACCATCGCAGGGTTCCATAGCAGCAACAACATCTATTGCTACCACTTGGAGTTCTTGGAACCATTCTTTTATATTTACCGTGTTTTCACGGGCTTCACGGGCAAGAATTTCTACCTGTTCGGCAGCAGCTAGCAAACTTAATTCCTGCTCGCTAGCTTTGGTTGCTTCAATAGCTGTATTCAAAGATAAAATCTGAATTTTGCTACTCAAGCCTTCCACCAGGCCAACAAAGTCAGAAGCTTGCTGGCAAAATTCACCAAGGTATTGCAGCTGTTTCTTAGTAATAGCAACAGTATCTTGAATAGACATTAAATACTCACGCTCTTGCTCGGCGATTCTTGCTCCTGCTTGTACAGCCTCACTTACCTGCTGCAATGGCAATAGTAACTGTGAGCTATCCAAGGATTCAAGTTGTTGAACAGGTGGAGCTACTATTTCAGCCCACTGCAAGTTAATTGTCAACATCATTGCTACTTGTTGCAACAAACTGCGCTCTGCTTCCTGCCATTTTCGGGGTTGCTGGCAATGATGAATAACCAATAAACCCCAAGGCTGTTGTTTGACAATCAAGGGTAAGCACAAGCTAGCTTGCACCTCAAAGCGTTGCCAAAATTGCTGTTGGCGTGGAGTTAGTTCTAATACTTCAGTTAAGTTTTGGAGCGAGTTTTGTCCGTCGCTAACATCGGGTTTAGTAAGAAACAAATTTATTGGTAGGGATTGGTTGAGTAGGGATGTCCAACCGACTTGTACAGCTTCAGCGATGGCTCGACTGCGATTGTCTTCCTCAAAACGATAAATTAGGACGCGATCGGCGTTGAGAACATCTTGCAGGGCGGCGATTGTAACTTCTAAAAGTGCGGTTTGATTTTTTGCCTGCCGCATTTGTCCTTCCATGACCGCCAGTTGTTCTCGCTGGAGTTGAAAAGCCCTTTGCACATTGTTACTGGGGGAATCCTCAGCCAAAGCTTGAATAAAAGCTTCAATTTGACTCACCTTGTGCTGCAATTGAGCGACCTTTGGCCCCTTAGCAGATTGAAAGACTGCTTTGAGTACAGCTACATTACCCAGAATTTCCTCTATTTGAATTTGATTGTCAACAGGCTGGCTGGCAAAATTCGGGTCTAAGGTTGCGATCGTCATAGAAAACTCCTTGGCAGCATCAAGTCAAATAAAAAAGCAGGGGAGCAGGGAGCAAGGGAGCAGGGGGAAAAATCACGCCACTTGTGGGTGTTAGCGGAGCGGAACGAAGTTTGGTTTGTACCTTTAACTTCCCCCTGCCCTCCTCCCCCTGCTCCCTGCCTCTTATCAGTGGGTTTGCCATTGCAATGTCTGGGCGATGGCTTTGGTGTCTAAAATCCAGCGATCGCCTGGTAAAATACCTCGAATAAAATTTAGTACTTTCTTGGGGGAAAAGTCGGTTGGTGTTGATTGTACTTGCTGTAAATCCTGCCACTCTACGTCTAAGACATGAGCGATTAAAAACCCCACTACTTGATTTTGCAGCTCAACAACCAAAACCATTGGCTTTTGTGGTGGTGACAGCCGTTTTAAAAGCGGTGCGTAACCAAGCAAATGTTCTAAATCAACCAACCGCAGCATTTGTCCTTGCCAATTATAAAAACCTAAAATCCAACTTGGTAAAGCCGGGGCTGGGGAAATTTCTGGGCTAGCGAGATGAATAATGTCCAGTACACAATGGAATGGTAGCAATCCACTGCCTCCATCGCCCAAGGAAAAACGCACAAATCTTTGCCGTTGTTCCCTTGATGTCAGCCCAAGAGTCAAGTTTGGGGTTGTTCCCGGTAAACCCAACTTATCAGCTAATATCTGATTCATGCCTAGAAGCAGGACTTTGAGTGGTTCTTCATTTGGTGTTACAGACAAGACAGCCATGTGGCTAACAAAGTTTAACTCCGCCACTTGCCGATAAGACCAAGGCACCGGACGCACAGCCTCCAAGGGAATATCGATTAATGCAGGGGGCTTATCCACAGGAATGCCACAAATTTCTCCAGTGCGGGTTTGCGTCAGAAGTAAAAAGCGCCCTGGAGTCTCAACCCCAGAAAGAACTTGGTGCGTCTGTTGGGCTTGTAGTTGTGAAATAAACTTCTGGCGCAAATCCACAATTGTAATAGTTTGCGCTCCCAAATCCACCATCCCGATACCACTTTCAACCGTACTGCTAATAGGAGGACAAGCAATCACCTTGAGAACTGCACCAACTGGCAAGGCAAATAAATAATCTGCGATCGCAAAAACAACGACTCGTAATGAGTCGCTCTCGCTCACAGTGCCAGATAATCGCTTAAACGGAAAGGGAGTGTTGAGCATAAAGACTAAAAGGGTAAGGGGGAAGGGGTAAAGGGAAA
>NZ_JACKZU010000840.1:0-262 GCF_014222165.1 Nostoc sp. 2RC | reverse complement strand
TAAATTACTTGATCTTGCTGTTCGGTTGTTAGTTCGGGAAACATGGGTAAGGATAAAACTTCATTGCAAGCTTGTTCTGCAACTGGTAATTGTCCTGGCTGATAACCGAGATATTGATAAACTGGTTGCAAATGTAAAGGGTAGGGATAGTAAACCATCGAGCCTACTTGCTTTTCTTGCAAGCTATTTTTTACCGCCTCCCGGTGTGTGGCGCTATTACCGTTCCTTCCTGCGGTGATGACGCGAATAGTATATTGATTCC
>NZ_JACKZU010000605.1:0-2653 GCF_014222165.1 Nostoc sp. 2RC | reverse complement strand
CTACTCCCCCTGCCCCATGTCCTAGTCCCCTGACGAGAAGATCTATGGTGCGGCGCATGTAGGCTTCTACCGGCTCGGTTGTTGGTTTGAAAATCAGCGCGTAATATAGCGAACCACTCACCAGGTCGATAATTAAGTCTATGTCGGCATTCTCTTTGATTTCCCCTCTAGATTGGGCACGCTCAAGGACTTTGGCAAAGGCTTCGCGTCGGAGTTTGATATATTTCGTCCAGTAAACTTGGGCAAATTGAGGATTGCTGGATGCTGTGCTGATTATTAAGGCCAGTGTTTGACGCCCAAGGGGACTATCTATTTTTTTCGCTGCATTCTTGATGACAATATCCATGTCTCCCCAAAAGCTGCCGGTATCGGGGATCGCTAAATCATCTCTCAAACTTTCTATGGCGTCGGCAACAAGTTCTTCTTTACAAGAGTAACGCCGATAGATGGTAGTTTTACCAACTCCAGCACGATTGGCGATCGCTTCTATACTCATGCTTTCATATCCTACCTCTGCAAGCAAATCTAGCGTCGCTTGCAAAATAGCTTGGTCTGCGTGAATACTACGTGGGCGTCCAGAAGAGGTGTTAATTTGGTTACTCATAAAATAGTCATTAGTCATTAGTCATTGGGCATTGGGCATTGGGCATTGGGCATTGGGCAGAGGGGCGGAGGGTAAAAACTCATCTCCCCATACTTCGGCTCCGCTCAGTACAAGTCTCCCCATCTCCCTTGACCGTTTTAATATGATACGCTACCGTAGCGTATATATAATATTTAATTTTTACTTTGGGGATCGTTCTGACGATGGCTACCAACATTAAACGTTCTACTGTTGACGAATTTGGTTATGTCCGGGGGCCTTTAAAGTGGGCGATCGCTTTTACGGCTGCCCTTGGTGCCATCTTAGAAGTGATTGACACCAGTATTGTCAACGTTGCTTTAACTGACATCCAAGCGAGTCTTGGTGCAACTATCACTGAAGTCGGTTGGGTGGTGACTGGATATGCGATCGCCAACGTTGTTTTAATTCCTTTATCTGCGTGGCTGGGGGATTATTTTGGACGTAAAACCTACTTCATCTTTTCCTTGATTGGCTTTACCATTGCCTCGGTTTTATGCGGGTTGGCATTTAATTTACCAATGCTGGTCATTTCTCGAATTCTTCAAGGTTTATGTGGTGGTGGGTTGCTAGCCAAAGCACAAGCAATTTTGTTTGAGACTTTTCCACCTGCGGAACAAGGTTTAGCCCAGGCAGTTTTTGGAGTGGGTGTCATTGCTGGGCCAGCCATCGGCCCTACCTTGGGCGGATTCTTGGTAGATGGTTTGGGGTGGCGGTGGATTTTCTTTGTTAATATTCCCTTTGGGATCGTTGCAGTGGCAATGTCCTTAGTATTTTTGCCCAAAGACAAAGACAACAGCCAAGCACAAAGTCAAGCGGTGGATTGGTTTGGCATTGGCTTTTTGGTGATTGCGATCGGAAGTATACAAACTTTGTTAGAGGAAGGAGAGAAAGAAGACTGGTTTTCCTCTGGTTTCATTACTACATTAGCTGTGGCTAGCGCCATTGGATTAGGATTGTTTATCTGGCAGGAATTGAGAATAGCTCATCCAGCCGTAGATTTGAGAGTTTTGCGTCACCGTTCTTTAGCGGCTGGCAGTTTTTTATCAGCAATAGTGGGGATGGGGCTTTATGGCGCTTTGTTTGCAGTACCGATATTTGCTCAGAGTGTGCTGCACTTCACGGCGACGCAGACAGGACTATTGTTAGCGCCTGGTGCTTTGGCTTCTGCGATCGTTATGGTTTTGTTAGGTAAGTTATCTACCAAAATCGATGCCAGAATTTTAATTTCCATAGGTGCTGTTGGAACATCTGGAGTTATGTTTCAATTGGCAGCAATTACCCCACAAAGTGGCACAGATGATTTATTTTGGCCATTGGTATGGCGTGGGGCTTTTACTGTATTGATGTTTCTCCCCTTGAGTTTGGCAACTTTAGGAGGGTTACCCAAACAAGATATTTCTGCCGGTTCTGGATTCTATAACCTCACCCGACAACTAGGTGGTAGCATCGGCATTGCCCTACTTACAACTCTCCTTGACCGACGACAAGCTTTTCATCGAGCCATTTTATTGGCAAAACTCACTCCCTATGACCCCGAAACCAATCAGCGCTTGGATGCACTCAACGGCGCACTCCAAAGTCAAGGTATGGATGCCACAACAGCGCAACAACAAGCACTAGCTTTATTGAGTCAAACAGTAGATACCCAAGCTGCTGTTTTGTCCTATGCAGATTGCTTTCGAGTAGTAGGTATTTCCTTTCTTTGCTCATTACCTTTATTACTATTCCTGGGTAAAGGCGGTGCAGGAACAAAAGCGCCGATGGCTCATTAGTGCTAACAGGTGAATTTGTAAACAAAATGTAAAAACCCCACTCAGTTTTGAGCAGGGTTATGTAAAGTTTTGTTGCTAAAATTAAAATTTTTTTATCTTAGAAAGCATTCATGATAGTGATGATACTAACACTGGTTAGCGCGATTAAAGCGCCCATAACTATAGATTCACTTAATGGATTGCGGATTTTTGAATTCTTCATTTAAGTAAAATCCTTGTTTGTTAATTGTTCCTTAACCCTGTCTCTTTACACATC
>NZ_JACKZU010000604.1:0-2686 GCF_014222165.1 Nostoc sp. 2RC | reverse complement strand
GAATAAAATAAATAAATTAAAAAAATGTCAATGAATTTGATATAAAAAAATATCATATTTCTCCAACAAACAGAGATAATCTTTAGAAGACCAAAAACAGTAAAAACCATTCATTTGGATAAAGTTTGATGTCGAACGACAGCTCCAACTTCAGGGAAAAATTCAGCCAGTGAGGATTTCAGCATCATAAATCCTGAAGAGGAAATTAAAGGAATGGGCTAAACAGGGCATGGGGTAAACAGGGCATTGGACAGTGAACAGTGACCAGTCAACAGATAACTGATAACTGTCATCTCCCCACCTCCCACTCCCTACTTCCTATTCTCCAGAGAAAAAATTAAAACAGAAGGGTGTAGATTAGTATGGTTAAAAACAGTGCAACAGAAGCAGCACGACGCTTGAGTGAAAAGTTACCTTTGCCGCTCAAGCGTTTAGCAGATTTGGCTTATAACTATTGGTGGAGTTGGAGTGGCGATCGCGTTTCTTTATTCCAAACCATCGATCCCCAAGAATGGGAACGATGCGGACATAATCCAGTGGCGATTTTAGAGTCAGCAAGTTACGAACGTCTGACGCAATTAGCAGAAGACCCATCTTACCTAAAGCAGATATCCGCCTTGGCGCGTGAATTTGACCGATATATTACCCAGCAAGATACTTGGGTGAGTCGAGTTGCACCGCAAGTATCCCACGACCACCCCATTGCTTATTTTTGTGCAGAGTTTGGCATCCACGAATCTTTACCGGTTTACTCTGGTGGCTTGGGTATTTTGGCTGGGGATCACCTGAAATCATCATCGGATTTGGGCGTACCGATGGTTGGTGTCGGCTTGTTGTATCGCCAAGGTTATTTCCGGCAACGCTTGAATCGCCACGGTTGGCAAGAAGATTATTATATTGACAACCCCTTTGGGCAAATGCCCCTGGAGTTAATTAAAGATGACCAAGGGGAAGCGATAACTATCCAGTTACAAGTCCGCCAGCGATTGGTAAAAGTGCAAATTTGGCGAGTGCTTGTTGGGCGAGTGACATTATATTTATTGGATAGCGATCGCAATGATAACGATCCCATTGACCGTTGGCTAACAGGACACCTATATGGAGGTAACTTAGAAACCCGCATTGCCCAAGAAGTTGTTTTGGGTATTGGTGGTGTCCGTGCTTTGAATGCTTTGGGTATTCAACCTTCTGTCTATCACCTCAACGAAGGACACGCTGCATTTTGCACGTTGGAAATTGCCCGCTTAGAAATTGAACGCACTGGCAAATCCTTCTACGACATCGAAGCCAAGGTGCGGAATAGTTGTGTATTTACTACCCATCCCCCCGTTCCCGCCGGTCACGATGTCTTCTCACCAGACTTAATAGACTCCTTTTTTGCCAGCTATTGGCCGCAATTGCGACTTTCCCGCGAGCAATTTTTGGCCTTGGGCGCAAGGCGACTGGGCGATCCCTGGGAACCCTTTGGGATGACGGTTTTAGCACTGCGGATGTGTCGAGCTTGTAACGGTGTGAGTGAATTGCACGGGCAAGTTTCTCGTAAAATGTGGACAGTTTTGTTTCCGCAGCGATCGGAAGATACAGTACCAATTGGTTACATTACCAATGGCGTTCATGCACCCACTTGGACTGCACCACTGTTGGCTGACTTATACAACGAGTATCTGGGAGAAGACTGGAAAACTCGCGCCGTCGATCCCAAGATGTGGGCTAAAGTTGACGAAATTCCCGATGAGGAACTGTGGTCGCGACATCTGATTCTCAAAGAACGATTAATTGCTTTTACACGTTATAAAGTCAAGAAATCGCGGGAGTTACGTGGCGAAAATCAGCAACTCATTCAAGCAACCGAAAACTTACTCGATCCCAACGTCTTAACCATTGGATTTGCCAGACGCTTTAGCCCTTACAAACGTGGGGATCTAATTCTGCGCGACGCCCAACGGGCATTAAAGATTTTTGGCAACAACTCCCGCCCGGTACAAATTATCTTTGCCGGAAAAGCCCACCCAGCAGATGAAGAAGGCAAGCGGATTATCCAACGGTTAATGGAATGGTGTCACAATTCCGGTATTATTAACCGAGTTGCTTTTATTGAAGATTACGACATTTACACTGGACAAAAATTGGTGCAAGGTGTGGATGTTTGGTTGAATAATCCCCGTCGTCCCCTGGAAGCTTCTGGTACAAGCGGGCAAAAAGTCTGCTTTAACGGCGGTCTCAATTGCAGCGTTCTCGATGGCTGGTGGTGCGAAGGTTATCAAGCCGGAAAGGATGGCAAAGGAATTAACGGTTGGGCAATTGGTGAAGATGCTCATACTAGCGACCAAGAATTGCAAGATCGCATTGACTCGCGATCGCTTTATCAGTTGTTAGAAGAAGAAATCGTTCCTTTATACTATGACCAAGATGCCCAAGGCATTCCCCACCGTTGGGTGCAGATGATGAAAACATCCATTAAGACAAATGCACCGTTGTTCAACACTGACAGAATGATTGCTGACTACGTTTCACAAGTGTATGTCCCTGAGATTGCTAAAACTGTGGAACCGATTTTAGGAAAAGTTCTGCTGTAAAAAGACCGAGGAGTGATAAGTGAGGAGTTAAGAGTTTTTTGACACTCCCGTGCCTAAAGGCGACGGGATTCTTCGTTCATCCAGCCAACTTGTCTAGAGGAGTTTCCCCA